>DAIPIF010000461.1:0-1000 GCA_036770925.1 Psychrobacter sp. | reverse complement strand
ATAAAGAAAAATAAAACGAGGCATCAATAAGAGCTAAGCCTCATCGTTGTTCGGTGATAATCAAATACAGTATCAGTAAACTTACATAGATAAGGCTAAATTATCACGGTGTACCATCACGATACGCTCCTCATTACTGCCTAATATCTTATCAAATTTCTCGGTACGTTCACGCGCCACACTGCGCGCATCTGTCGATGAAAAGTTCACTTGTCCAACGGCTAAACGCTCACCTGTATCTTCATGGACGATTTGGACCACGTCGCCCTCATCGAAGTCGCCATGCACTTCTACCACACCGACAGGTAATAAACTTCTGTTTTGCTCAGTCAATGCTTTAGCAGCGCCGGCATCCACAATGAGGGTGCCCGACATCCGCAAATGAGCGGCTATCCACTGCTTACGGGCAATAATTTTATCTTCCTCATTGGTGGTCAATAACGTCCCTACGGGCTCACCCGATACCACGCGGGTGATGACATCATCAATAGCACCGCTGACGATAACTGTCGGGCAACCACCCATCGCCGCTAAACGACCGGCACGGATTTTAGTGAGCATACCACCGCGTCCTAATTTGCCGCCATCACCTGCGATATCAAACAAGTAATCTGCCATCGCGCGCTCTTGATGAATCATTTTGGCATTAGGATTGTCGCGTGGATTATCGGTAAAGACGCCTTCTTGATCGGTCAAAATGATATATAAATCAGCATGTACCATAGCCGCTGCCATCGCGCCTAAAGTATCATTATCACCAAACTTAATCTCATCAATGGTAATGGTATCATTTTCATTAATGACCGGTAGCACACGCCACTCTAAGAGCTGGGTTAAGGCACTGGCGGTATTTAAATAACGGCTGCGATTGGATAAATCATCATGAGTCAACAGCAGCTGCGAGCTTTGCACACCATGCTGAATAAGGGCTGACCACCACGTTTCAATTAAGCCCCTCTGCCCGATAGAGGCACAGGCTTGTAGCGCGGCTAATTTTTTG
>DAIPIF010000460.1:0-1005 GCA_036770925.1 Psychrobacter sp. | reverse complement strand
GGTAAGATTCAGTATTTAGAGAAGTAGGCAGCCTGATCGCACTTTGATGCGTGGATAAACCCCGTCAATAAAAAATCACCGAGTGGCAACTGCTGTTCGGTGGTTTTTTGTTTTAAACTTTATTTTTAATAGTGCTACTACGGTATCAGCCGATTACGGTAATATTCGACAAGGCGAGCCATTAGGGATATCGCACTCGATACGAGCATTGGATGGCGATTTTGCAACAGCAATGATAGGCTGTGCGGTGTCGGTAGTCCAGCCTGCTGCATCAGTGATACTGAGACAGGCACTAGGTGTCGGCGCGGTGGCGACAGTGTTGCCGTCTTGGTCGTTGAGCAGATAATAGATATGGTTGCTATAGGACTTCGCCTCAGACAGGCAGGCACTCTGCTGCGTCTTAGCGATATGCTGGTTATAACTGGGGATTGCAATCGCTGCCAAAATACCGATGATAGCGACGGCGATCATTAGCTCTATCAAGGTATAGCCAGATTGCGCGCTGCCTGATTGTGTCAGGTGACGATTTGCGGCAGTGTGATATTGATACTTCATAGCATTATTATCAATTAATGGGATAACTGCTATGGTGCAGAGAGTGTGCCAGTTAGGTTTGCGGCGATTGGCCAGTTATTAAATGCAAAAAAGCCAAACAATTCGTTTGGCTTTTTTGGTTTAATCAGACTTTGCGTATACTGGGCATTTTGTTAAGCACTTTAACCTCACAGAGTCATTCCATAAGTCACTTTATATGGACACGCTCCAAACTGTTGAATTCTGTTCATTTAGTCCATTTTATATTTTGTCCATATGAACATACTTTTATAACGACAAATTTTTCAAGTTTGTCCATATACTCAAAAAAATGCGTAAAGTGTTTAAAACGAGTTTTAGTCCGCCTAATTAAAAATGAGCAATCACCAAAAGAAACTTTTGTATCTTACCGACCTTAAAATTTTATGTTTGTTATGCGTCATGCGAAATATAAAAAATTTTATGCTCAAA
>DAIPIF010000459.1:0-1008 GCA_036770925.1 Psychrobacter sp. | reverse complement strand
TTAGCGACTATTCAAAGATTAATATCTCAACATATCGCAATCAGCTAAAACAAGCGGCCGAACCTTTTTTAGATCTTAGTTATCAATACCGTGGCAAGGCTTATGACTACTCTATTCAAGTATCAAAGACCCCATGCAATTATGGCGGCTATCGTCATTGGTTTTTATGCCCGTCATGCTCAAAGCGTACAAGCGTTTTATATTTTGCTGCTACTTATGTATGCCGTCATTGCATAGGCTGTAATTATGGCTCGCAGTTACAGCAACCAATAGACCGCTTATTCAGTCGCTTACATACGATTAGACAGCGTTTAGGCTGGCAAGCAGGGATTGCCCACGGTATTGGTGAACGACCCAAAGGAATGCACCACAGCACGTATAACAAGCTGGTGAACGAGCATGAGCAGCTAACAGCTAAGGTATGGCAATCAACACTTGATAAACTAAATTGCACCCATTGAGGTTAAGAGATGCGACTACCTGATATTAACGACTTGATCCAAGACTTACAGTTAGCCAAGCAGATAGCGATTGAGGATAGAAACCCAAACGCCTTAATCATGGCCACCATTAGCCAAGCTAAATTACTAGGATTAGATAAGCCACAGATTAGAGATGTTAATGCCGATGCGGTGCAGACCATTAGCGAGCTGATGAATGAATTGGCAAACGATGACCAGTTGCTAACTCAAAGGATAAGCCATGCAAAAAATGAGTATTGATGACCTGATGACAGAATTAGACGATGCTAGATTGACCGCTAAGGAGAATGGCCAAGCGTCTGCTATGGTTGCTGCTACCATGTCAAAAGCAAAGCTGCTAGGGCTAGATAAGGGCGTTACTGATGATAACGAGGTGCAGCCGATAAGTATCATTGTCCGAACCGTTGACGCTCGCAAACCTGAGCAAGTGTGTTAGCAAAACAAAACTATATAATTTTGACGGTGTAAGCCTATCCTGCGATAGACAAATGGGGTCATTTTGTCGGTAATCGCCTATCCTGCAATC
>DAIPIF010000458.1:0-1010 GCA_036770925.1 Psychrobacter sp. | reverse complement strand
TTGCAGGGTCACTGCCTAGCATTTCTGCCGCCTCTAACATAATTGGTGCTTGTACTGCCCACTGTCCGCCACCTGAAGGCACAAAGAAATTGACGAGCCCTGCACTTAAAAAGGCAAAAAGCGGTAATGTTTCAGCTGACGAGATATTAACGAACGCATCTGACATCACGCCTGCCAAACCAGATGCCGTCATCATTCCCATAATACCGGCATAAAAAGGAAACTGGACAATAATAGCACCGGCGCCTTTAACCGCTTCTTGAACGGCAATCAAATACTTGCGAGGCGTGCCATGAAATATAATCCCAAGGAACAAAAACATAAAGTTGACCAAATCAAGGGTCAAGGCAAAGCCATTTTGGACAAAATAATAGACGATAAAGGCAATACCTAATGCGCCAATAACCATAGATATCATCCAGCTGTTTTCCAAGCGTTCTGCTGGTGTCATCTCCGATTTGGCTGGCAGCGGTTCAATAACTGGATCAACTAGAAGTTTTGGATCGACGGTAACCGTATCTTCTTTTTTTGGCATCATCAAACGGTTTAATAGAGGCACGATGATAATTAAGGCCACGACGATGATTAAGTTATAACTGGCAAAAATCGTTTCACTGGTAGGAATAATGCCAATTTTATCGGCAAATGGATGCCCTTCTGTGGCAATAGATAGTGGGATAGAGCCAGAAAATCCAGCATGCCAAATGATAAAACCAGAATAAGCACTGGCAATCAATAAACGGTAATCGACATGTTCAACACGCTTCGCCAATTCTTTGGCGAACAACGCCCCAATCACCAAACCAAATCCCCAGTTTATCCAGCTTGCTGCAAGGGATACTAATGTCACCAAAATAATCGCACTGCCTGGCGATTTTGCCAAACTTGCCAGCTTGCCCAGTCCTTTTTTAAATATTGGACTACTTGCCAATACAAAACCTGTGACTAACACCAGCACCATTTGCATAGAGAATGCAAGCAACGCCCAGAACCCTTCACCCCAAAACGCC
>DAIPIF010000457.1:0-1016 GCA_036770925.1 Psychrobacter sp. | reverse complement strand
TCATTTGTATTGTAGGCGACAGGCTATTCTTAGAGGCTCTCACATCACATTCCTATTTATAACGTCTACCGTCTGTCTCATAACGATCCATTTGCCAGTAGTCAATCTAAAAGACCTCGTAACTCTTACCTGCTAAAACATTTAACTACCAATCAGTAGGGAAAGGTCACTTTCTTTTATTCTTCACTATAAGACATGCAATTTTTATTCCATAAAACCACATACCAGCTATAGAAAAACGTATTTTAAATCAGAGGCTTAAAAACCAATCCTAGCCTTCAATTAATATCAGCTAACAAATTTATATATATTGATTTAATAATATAGCGGTTAGGCAACATCTTAGCAACATATTAGTCATTATAGAAGTACCGTCAATACTTTATAAATGACTAACGATACTGACTCCCATGAGCGAGTGCATAGGCAGATAGGTGGTAGCGGTTGGTCGGCAATGAGGACGCAGAGGCGGTATTGGTAGCTGGCTTATACAAAGCGCGGCCCAGCGCTTGTAGGCTCGCGCCTGTGGTTGCGACATCATCGAACAGCAGTAAACGTTTAACTGGCGGGGTTTCGGTCAGCACAAAAGCATTATTGAGATTACTGAGGCGCTCAGCGCGTGTCAGGCCTTGCTGGCTGACGGTGTGATCGATACGCCGGACACCTTGCCATAGCGGTATCTGCCAATGCTTAGACAGCTGCGCGGCTAAGATACTGACCGGATCAAAGCCACGTTTTACCAGACGTTGAGGGGTGGTTGGCATCGCGACGATGACAGCATTATCGTGATGGCAGCCATGTGGCCGTGGTAGTTGACGAATCGCATGGAGCAGCAGTGGCAGTTTGCTCATGTCTTCGTCATGCTTGAAAGCGCGAATGGCTTGCCGAATAGGATAGTCATAAAAAGTAGACGCCTGAATGCCCAAGGCGCTGCCAGCCGCGATATCGACGCTAAATGGTTTGGGTAGCCATGCGATACTGTTATGACAATGTGAGCAAAGCAAGCCGCTATCAAA
>DAIPIF010000456.1:0-1020 GCA_036770925.1 Psychrobacter sp. | reverse complement strand
TTATGGATATTGCTAACCTCATTATACGTGTCACTAACGAGGGCTTAGATAGGGCTAGAGCTGACCTAGACAGGCTCAGAGGTAGTGCAGGCGATGCAGAGGTACGCGCTAATAAGCTAAAGGAGTCGTTAGGGCGTTTGGCTAAATATGGCGCAGTTGCTTTTATGGGCGTGGCGGCAACAGCGTTAAAAACCGCAGACAGTATGCAAAACCTTAATAATAAAATACGGGTCGCTACTGACAGTATCGCTGAATACTCAACAGCTCAAAAAGAAATTGAGCGCATAGCAATGGGCACTTATTCATCACTTGAGTCTGTGGGCGAACTCTACGCATCTAATGAGCGAGCGCTAGGCGCGATGGGGAAAACCCAAAGGGAGGTGCTAGGCTTCACAGAGAACATCACTAAGGCTATGGCAGTAAGTGGCGGTAGCGCTCAAGCACAAGCAGCAGCACTTACACAGCTAGGGCAAGCGATGGCTTCGGGCACTTTGCGTGGCGATGAATTTAACAGTATCGCCGAACAAGCACCCGTCCTTCTTGAGCTGCTAAGTGACAAACTAGGCATGACTACAGGCGAGCTAAGGGCGTTTGCTGCTGAAGGCGGTATCACCTCAGCGGTTGTTTATGATGCTATATCAGGTGCAACCGATAAGTTAGACGGCTTAATGGGTCAAACTGCTGTGACAATGGGTCAGGGTTTGCAAAACATAAAAACACAGTGGTCGCTTTTAGCGGATAGCTTAATCAATACAGAGGGCGGCATAGGCGAGGGCATAGCCAACAGCTTCAACATTATTGCTGAGAAACTGCAAAGCGCTAGGGTTTACCTGCAAGAATTCTTCTCTGATGCTGATAATATCGCAACATTCAATAGTGCTATCGACTCGCTAGCTACCGTATGGGGTAACCTTGTCTCAGTGATTAGGCGCACAGGTGAGATTATAGCGCCTGTTATCGAATGGTTTAGAGAGCATGACAAACTAAGCGAGGCGTTGGCGATTTCAATTGGTTTAGTGG
>DAIPIF010000455.1:0-1023 GCA_036770925.1 Psychrobacter sp. | reverse complement strand
GAGCCTACTTTAGAGACCCCTAAAGCCACTAGGGTCACTCCTACGCCTGAAACTATGGAGATGGCTGATGTGTGGTTGGCGGATTATGATACGGCTGTAGAAAATGAGCTGCCGCCAGTGCTGCCAGTTGAGGCGGCAACTGAGCAAGTGAGTGCGCAAAAGCTTGAGCCAACCATTAATAAACCAACTATTAATAAACCAAGCGTTAATGAGCCTATCATCAATGAGCCAGTGGTAGCGATTACGGATATGACCCCGACCAATACGCCGCCCGCTCATCCCCAAGCAGCCCCCACGGTCAAAAACACGCCTGATAATACAGGCAGCGCAAATCCTCCCAGTATGCCCAATGAGCCTACAATAAGCGCTCAGCCAACGATGAGCTTTGCCGTACCTGACGGTGATGCCAGTAATCATATTACCGATATGATGCCAGAGGAGGATAGCGCTGAAGATATCCGTGCGCCAGTTATGCCGCACATTAGTGATGATGCGGCGTTCAGTCATAAATCGCGCTCGATGCAAACCGCCGAATACCGTGCGGCGCTGACGCCTATTCCTGAGCTATCGCTGCTTGATAGACCTGACCCTGACCGTAAGCCCAGCTATACCGCTCAAGAGCTTGAGCAATTATCGGAGCTGCTCGAGATTAAGCTGCAAGAGTTCAATGTCAAAGCCTACGTCGTCAATGCCATTCCAGGACCGGTGGTGACCCGTTTTGAGGTGGAGCTTGCTGCAGGGGTCAAAGCCAGTAAAGTGACGGGTATCTCGCGCGACTTGGCACGCTCCTTATCAATGGCATCTTTGCGGGTGGTCGAGGTGATACCCGGTAAGCCGTATATCGGTATCGAGGTGCCTAATAAGCAGCGTGAAATGGTACGCTTAATTGAGCTACTTAATACCGACAAATTCAGAGATCCTAACGCCCAAATCAGCATGGCAATGGGTAAAGATATCGGCGGCAAAGCCATTATCACTGACCTTGCTCGCGCCCCGCATATGTTGGTTGCCGGCACCACAGGC
>DAIPIF010000454.1:0-1024 GCA_036770925.1 Psychrobacter sp. | reverse complement strand
TATCCGGTGGTCAGCAGCAGCGGGTGGCGATTGCGCGCGCGGTGATTAATCGTCCCAAGATATTATTGCTCGATGAGCCGTTATCAGCGCTTGATTATAAGCTGCGCATGCAGATGCAATCGGAGCTCAAACGCTTGCAACGTGAGCTTGGCATTACCTTCATCTTTGTCACTCACGACCAAGAAGAGGCGCTCTCGATGTCCGACCGTATCGCGGTGATGAAAGATGGCAAATTCCAACAAATCGGCACCCCTACCCAAATTTATGAAACCCCTGCCAATTTATTTACCGCCAAATTTATCGGTGAAACCAATTTATTTAAGGCAGAAGTCAAAGGCGTTTATCCTAATCAGCCTGACCGTGATGGGCAGATAACGAATGGACGTATCGAGGTTGCGGTGTGTGAGGCACAAGCCCAAGACACCCCGCAAACGCTACGCAATCTGCGCCGTCCTAAGGTTGCCCATAACATCAAAGTCGGCGATAGGGTCAATTTATTATTGCGTCCAGAGGATTTGCGTATTTATGACATCGATGATGAGACCCATACCGGACTGCTTGGGCGGGTGATTGAGAGTAATTATAAAGGCAGTACGTTGGACTCTATTATCGAGCTCCAAAACGGTCATATTATTAAGGCATCAGAGTTCTTCGATGAGGATGACCCAAGCTTTGATTATAAAATGAATGAGCCGGTCAAAGTCACTTGGGTCGATGGTTGGGAGTGGGTACTGCCCGATGAAGACTCGATTGAGGATAAGAGCTAATGGCGCGTATCTCTTTAAAACCCAAGCTGCGCGGCAAATTAAGTCATAACAGCCCCTTTCGTACGGCAACGCTGTGGCTGATTTGGGGTTGGCTGCTGCTGTTTGCGTTATTGCCCAATATATTGGTGATAGCGGTCAGCTTTTTGAGCCGTGATGGCAGCGCTTTTATCAGTCTGCCGGTGAATATCGATAGCTACGTGCGGATGATTGACCCGCTGTATTTTGAGGTGTTTATACACTCATTATGGATGGCGAGT
>DAIPIF010000453.1:0-1041 GCA_036770925.1 Psychrobacter sp. | reverse complement strand
GTTTGTGATTATGCAGCATGGTATGCAAGCCGGTTAAATCTACCAGTAGGCTTACTACACGTTAGTGACATTCCTGCTTCCAACAGACGTGATTTATCAGGCGCGATAGGTATTAATAGTCGTCAGTTTCTGTTAGAAGAACTCACGCAACTGGATGAGCAAAGAGCAAAAGTCGCTAATAGCTATAGTAATGCGTTGGTGAAAGATGCAAAAAGCCACATTCAAAGTAGCTTTAATGGCGTAGACGTGAACGTCTATCAACGTCACGGCAAACTGCTGCCAGCGATTGAGCACTTCAATAGCAAAAATCGTGTCATCGTTATGGGACGACGCGGCGAAGATCACAAAGACAGCCGAATCAATATCGGTAGTCAAATCGAAACCGTGGCGCGCGCTTCCAGCGTGCCAGTGTTGATTTGCTCAGAGACGTTTAAAATACCTATGTCTTATATGATAGCATTTGATGGCAGTAAAACAGCCATTAAAGCCGTTGATATGATTGCGAAAAGTCCACTGTTAAAAGGTCTGCAAGGGCATATCGTCATGATAGGTAATGATAATGAGACATCCAAAAAAAGCTTGGTAGCGGCAACTGAGCAGCTAACAGCAGCAGGCTTTACGATAGAAGCACACCATCTGTCCGCCTCTGATGCGGTTGATGGGTTACTCGACTTTCAAAAGCAAAAGGCGGTCGATATTATTGTCATTGGTGCTTACGGTCATTCTAAATTCCAACAGCTATTTGTTGGCAGTACTACGACAAAGATCATTGCTAAGACGCTGTCGCCAGTGATTTTAATACGTTAAGATATCAAACAATCACTTTGGCAAATCATTACACCCATGATAGGCACTAAAATCACTTAATTAGAATCGTTACTGATCTGATTAAGTGGGTTCTATTTTTTTAATAGTATTAAGCATATGCGTTTTGGGCATACCCAGTACTTCTGGACAGTTTGTTGAATTTTTTCAGCTTGTACCGGTGTTAAGCTCAAATCACATTAGTGCGTGAATGCGAGCTTTGTACGTTATGGTGAT
>DAIPIF010000452.1:0-1062 GCA_036770925.1 Psychrobacter sp. | reverse complement strand
GTCAGCGTAACGTCAAGCCGCGTACCTATCAGCAAGACTATAACCGTATGCATAAAGACGTGTTGACCCACTTTGACGGCATTGCGCTAAAGAATGTAAGCTTTGAAGATTGCCACTCAATGGCTGATGAGATAGAAAGTCGTGTGAACAAAGACGGTGAGCCGCCACGTGAAGTGACTAGACGTACTATCGATTTGGTTGCTAATATCCTAAGGCGTGCCAAGCGTGAGCGCATCATCGACCAAAACCCAATCGATGATTTAAAGGAACTCTATCCTAAAGCCAAAAGTCAGCACATGAAACATGTAGATATTAATGAGCTCCCTGCCCTACTACAAGCTATCGAGGGTTATCATGGTCACGATCAGACTCGCTTGGGTATGAAGTTTTTAGCTTATTCATTTTGTCGCACCATTGAGCTACGTATGATGAAGTGGTCACACATCGATTTTGCGAACCGTCTATGGCGTGTTGATATCGATAACCTTAAGATTTCCCGTAAGCATGTGGTTCCACTGTCAGATCAGATGCTCGCAGTGCTAGAGGAAATGAAACCTATCACAGGGCAATATGAATACGTGTTCTATCACACGGGCATGCATCAGCCGTATAGTGAAGAGTTTATTAATAATGCGCTTGATATTTTAGGGTACGCTGGCAAACAGACAGGTCACGGCTTTCGGCACATCGCTTCAACCAACCTAAACGAGCTTGGCTATATGGGCGATGCAATTGAAAAGCAGATGGCACATGATAAAAAAAGCAGTATTCGCGCGGTCTATAACCACGCGCAGCATTTAGAAGAGCGCCGTAAAATCATGCAAGTCTGGGCAGACTTTTTAGACCTGCTCAGAGACACAGGCGAGGTCGTGGACTTTCAGACAGCGCGGCAGCAGATTGAGCAGTCACTAGCAAGTAAGCAGCCCAGCACACTACAAAACGCTGGTAAGCAAGATCTGATTAAAGCACTGCTCAACCAAGGGCTCACAGTAGATGATTTGCAAGACTATATTCAATAACTAAAGGGAGTTATTACTTTAGTTGTGGATCAGGATAGCCATT
>DAIPIF010000451.1:0-1062 GCA_036770925.1 Psychrobacter sp. | reverse complement strand
CGCCGTTGGGCTGGTTGCTATGCAAGATACTTATGCTGCCACGCAAAAAAGCCTTGTAATCCATTAGCTTACGAGTAGAGGCAACCAAAGCTGGCCAACCAGCTGCAGGGTGAGAGTAAATAGGAATTTTACGCATGATAGACCTCATAAGCGAATGGCGATAAGTAAGTATGACTGTAATAAAAGTCATTGCCTTAAGCACTACTATATAATGGCTGACCAAAATTTTTTAGTCGCATTAACCATAGATAACAAAAAACCTCAAAGCCATTCATGCGTTTGAGGTTTTTTTAATTTTATAAATCAGCATGACTGATATGTTGTCAGGTTAGCGCATTTAATAACGCGCGTCTTTGGGTTTTTTGCCATTAGGCCAGTCATTTACTTTGCCAGCAAAGTCAGGACGCGGTTGATGGGTAAAAAATTCAGCGACATCGATGGCATCTTGATCACTGAGCACGTTGCCATGACCCCATAGACCTTTGGTTTGAATGCCCATCGGCATATTGTATTTCACAAAAGCCGCCGCTTTATAAGTACGCGCCATGCCCGCACCGATATTAAAGGATTCATCGCCCCATAATGGTGGGAAGACAATATCACCGCGACTGTCTTTCATGCCTTCGCCGTTATCACCATGACAGGTGGCGCATTGTACTTGGTATATTTTTTCACCGCGTACAGAGTTACCGACCAAGGATTCATCAACCTTACCCGCGTTTTGGATATCGACCTTTTGCTCTTTTGGCGTATTTTGGGACAGCCATTTCATATAGGCCAACATTGCTAGCATTTCAGGGGATTCAGGTTTTAATGGTTTGCCATTCATCGAACGCTGGAAGCAGCCATTGATGCGTTTGGTTAAATCGATTTCTTTACCAGCACGTGGCATCACACGCGGGTAGAAGTTGTAACTGTTGATATAGGGGTCGCCAAGCGGGATTTTACCTTGCGAAATATGACAGCTATTACAGTTCATTTGCGCGCCAACGTGCTCGGGCAATAAGCGTTTGGTTTCGTTTAATAAGCGTTTGCCATAAAAGATTTCATCAGCGTTTGGCT
>DAIPIF010000450.1:0-1070 GCA_036770925.1 Psychrobacter sp. | reverse complement strand
ATAAATACCGCGTTTGTAAGCATAAATCAGCATGATTAAGCCGGCGATAATCATCGGCGCGCTTAAGATTTGCCCTTTGGTCATCCAACCTAATAATATGAATCCTTGGTCAGCATCTGGCTGGCGGAAGAATTCAATGATAAAGCGGCTGATGCCATAGCCTAGTAAGAATACAGCGGAGGCGGCCATACGTGGACGTGGTTTTGATGAATACCACCATAAGAATATAAATAGCAGCAGACCTTCGGCAAAGGCTTCATATAGCTGTGATGGATGACGAGGCAATATGTATTGACCATTGACTTCAATCATCAATTCTTGCAATTGTGGATTGCTCTGTAATTGCTCCATATCAAACGCCGCGGCTTGCGGAAAGTAGGTCAGCCAGTTATAGCCACCGTCTGAGACGCGACCCCATAATTCGCCATTGATATAGTTGCCGATACGCCCAAACAGTAAGCCGGTTGGTACACAAGGAACGATAAAATCGAATACTTGAAAGGTAGTCTTTTTATATTTACGGGCAAAGAACCACATACCTAGCATGACGCCGATAAAGCCGCCGTGGAAAGACATACCGCCTTCCCAGACTTTTAATATATAGGCAGGGTTTTGGAGTAATTCACCGAACTGATAAAACAGCACATAGCCAATACGACCGCCTAAGATGACACCAAGCGCGCCATAAAAGACTAAGTCAGAGACCATGTCGGTGGTCCAATTGTCGCGTTTGGTACTGCGATACCAAGCCAAACCGTAAGCGGCAGCAAAGGCTAGCAAATACATTAGCCCATACCAGTGCACTTCCAATGGACCCAAGGAAAGCGCTACGGGATCATACTGAGGATGAATCATCATAAAGGCATCATAATTATTGGTAATAGAATGTATGAAATAGGCTTATATAAGAAATTTTTTGTCCAACAATTGAAAAGTACAACTATCGCAAGTCAGAATCTCATCTTATGGATAGAGAGACCTTCCAAGTAAACTCGCCTTCGATCTAATCTGAGCGGTTCATAGACAGTATGAAGGTATTTACTACCTGGCAATCAACAACTTTACAGCAA
>DAIPIF010000449.1:0-1077 GCA_036770925.1 Psychrobacter sp. | reverse complement strand
AAACAGCATAGTAGCCGTGTTGGATTATGGGTGACCGCTGATACAGATACCAATGCCTTGGCAGCGCTCAGTGAGCTGCTGTTAAAGCAGGATCTTATCGTCATTCATGTGCCCAAATTCGCTGATGGACGCAATTTTAGCTTTGCACAAACCTTGCGCCAAATTGGTTATCAGGGTGAGATTCGTGTCGCTGGCGCGTTCGGCCGTGATCAAATTGCCTATCTATTACGCGTGGGCGTCGACAGCTTTGTGCTCAATGAACATGACTTACAGTCGGACTTTAATATCTCACAAGCGTTTACCGCCCTTGCTAGCAGTTATGACGGTCGCAATGCCGCCGCACTACCAATGTTTGCAGGTGCTTGATGTAGCATCAACCATAAAACTTATTATTTATCGTTTTTATATTCACAACAATTGAGGAATCCACCATGAGCCAGTTACACCCAAATTTAGATATCGACCAAGCCAACCAAGACCTGCAAGGCAAATCACCAGAAGAAATCGTTGCATGGGCACTGACACAAGCGAAAAACCCAATTATTACCACCAACTTCCGCCCTTACGAGTCTGCGATTTTGCACTTGGTCGCCAAGCAGCGCCCTGATATCACGGTATTGTGGGTAGACTCAGGTTATAACACCGATGCGACGTATCAATTTGCCAATAAAGTTATCCGTGATTTGAACTTAAACGTTATCACCTATATTCCTAAGCAAACAGCAGCCTATCGTGATGCGACTATGAATGGTATCCCAGGCATTGACAACCCACAACATGATGAATTCACTGACCAAGTAAAACTTGAGCCATTCCGCCGTGCGCTAGATGAGCTAAAACCTGATGTCTGGTTCAACGCCATTCGTAAAGATCAAACCGAATTCCGCCAAGGTCTTGATGTGCTTAGCTTATCAAAAGATGGTGTGTTAAAAGTAGCGCCGTTATTTGAGAAAAATGACGCGGATTTAGACGTGTATCTTGAAGAGCATAATTTGCCAAACGAGTTTGATTACTTTGATCCGACGAAAGTAGAAGAAAGCCGTGAGTGTGGTTTGCACACGCAGCTGTAAGTACTTA
>DAIPIF010000448.1:0-1081 GCA_036770925.1 Psychrobacter sp. | reverse complement strand
TTGGATAATCTTTGATCGTAAAGACCACATTTATCATCAGCATCGCGATACTGAGCAGCTGCAATAACAACCCAAACAATACCGACCATGCACGTAGTGAGCGCCGTCCAAACCATACCAGTGCCAGCCCTTGTACCGACCAGCCAAAGGCAATCCATTCTGCATCGAGTGCCAGCGGAATCACCAAGGCTAAAAAGCCAAATCCCAATGCCAGCATACCCTCGGTAATTAAGGCGTAGCGCTGACTACGCTGGACAAATACCCAGCCAATACCCAAATAAATTGCCGCGAAAATAGCACTGGTGAAGGTCAACCCATTAGGAATAGCTTCTAACAACGCCGCGAATAAACCAAAGGCCAGTATCGGCACGGAAAACAGCAAGCCGGTATCAATAGGGAATACGTAGCTGTGGTTTCCTAAATAAAATTTATCTAAATGACTTGGATTCTCTGCACTATCAACGTTAGCTGTATGAGCAAAATTTGCTTCATTAAGTGTGTTATAAGCAATGATTTGCTGCGCGTAGCGAATGACGACAAACAAATATAGTAATACGTGCAGCGCCACTAGCAATACCAACGTCCAGCGCTGCGCCTCAATAACAGCGCTTAAATTCTCCGTAATACCCCAATAATAGGCCAGTCCAAAGGTGACCATCACGCCGAGTAGATTGAGCATTTTCCAAGTACGGTAATGGGCGATGACAGCAATGGTGACGTTTAATAATAAATAATAGCTAAACAAGGTCACTAAATTACCAATATTGCTACTGGTCAATATCGGTGCAAAAAACCCACCAGAAAGTGCCAACAATGCCAACGGTAAAGCGTTTTGGCGTACCGCTAAGCCAATGGTGATGGCCGATAAGATGCCAAGTCCAATAAAGCTCGGCACACTCGCCAGCACGTGATAGACGCTATAGGCAAAAAAGGTCGTCAAGTAAGCAATCGCTAAACCTGCCCCTTGCAGGGTGATGCCATAAGCAAAGCGATTTTTTGCTAATTTTAAACCAAGCGCAGCCAACGCCAATCCAATAATGCCAATGCTCACAAGCTTCAGGGCAATCGGAATTTCGATATA
>DAIPIF010000447.1:0-1082 GCA_036770925.1 Psychrobacter sp. | reverse complement strand
AAAATTGTAGCGATGTAGCGCCAGTGCCGTCAAGGTACCAATCAAGGTGGAGACCGTTGCCGCCACTAATCCTAAGACAATGGAATGCCAAAACGCATCGAGCATGGCTTGATTATTAAACAGCGACTCATACCACTTGAGGCTAAAGCCATCCCAGCTATAGCCCGTCTTTGACTTATTAAATGACATCACGACTAAGACGATAATAGGCAGATACAGTAGCGCGTAAATTAAGCCCAAATAGCCTTTGGCGGCGATACCACCAAGGGTGATAGTGGGCTTGTTTTTTGAGGTTTTTTTAGGTGACGAGTGGCTTGTTGATTGATTAAAAGAGTGCTCAGACATCATGCCACCTCATTAAAATTGGTCTTGCCAATGCGGCGACTACTGGCACGATAAGCGAGTAATAATACCGCCATCGCTAGCGTCAATAACACGCTGGCAGCCGCCCCAAACGGCCAATCGCGCGCGTCTAAGAATTGGTTTTTGATGATATTACCCACCAATAAATGCCGCGAGCCGCCCAAGATATCAGCGACATAAAACATCCCCATCGCCGGTAGCAACACGAGCAGCACACCTGAGATTATCCCCGGCGTGGTCAATGGCAAGACCACATGCCAAAAGGTCTGCCGTTTTGAGGCACCCAAATCTTGTGAGGCGAGCAGCATATCATCGCGCAAATCGGTAAACACCGCATACAGCGGTAATACCATAAAGGGAAATAGCAGATAGATAAGTCCAATAATCACCGCACCTTGAGTGTATAAAATATCCAGCGGTTTATCGATAACGCTTAGCGCCAGCAAGGTTTTATTAATCAAGCCGTTATTAGCAAATAGTAATTTTAGCGCATAAGTGCGCACCAAGGAGTTGGTCCAAAACGGTAAAATAAGCAGCAGCATAAGCAGCGGCTGCCAACGGGCACGGGCTTTTGCGATAAGCCACGCAAAGGGATAGCCGAGCAGCAAACAGATAATAGTGGTGATACTCGCCATCCATAATGAGTGTATAAACACCTCAAAATACAGCGGGTCAATCATGCGTACGTAGCTGTCGATAGTAACCGGCAAACTAATAAA
>DAIPIF010000446.1:0-1086 GCA_036770925.1 Psychrobacter sp. | reverse complement strand
TCGCAAACATCTCAGGAAAAATACTAATCACGGCAAAATACATCTGACCTCTGTCTAAATAACGATTGTTTGCTAACAAGGCTCTGAATAACGACCATCACTCAACCAGACTGACGTCAAATTAATAGTCGCTTGGCCACGCCACAAGGACTGCTTTGCCAGTCATATCAACTTGCACCACAGTTTGCTTATGCCAAGGTATCAGGCGCTCTTCATTATCTAAACTGTCTGAGTTGGCAGCCACACGCATAATATCGTGGGCACCATTATCAAACATTTCAGTGATATTACCAAGATACTCATCCTGCTCGTTCACAACTCGCATGCCCAGCAGATCTGACCAATAAAATTCGTCTTCTGCCAGTTCTGGCAATACGTCTTGTGCGACCCAGATAGCAACACCGTTCATGGTTTCAGCAATATTACGATCAGGAACTTGCTCAAACTGAGCAACAAGTCCTGTTCCTTGCTGACGCCACCTACTGACAGTCAATGGCTTAATACCGGTAGCGGTTTTAATCCACCACGGCTGCATATCAAAGATAGACGAGCGATCATCTGTGTCACTAAACACCCATAACCAGCCCTTAATGCCATAAGGCTTTTTGAGCTGACCAATTTTCATGAGGGTGCTGGCGTCTGGTGCAGATGACATAACGGCTAACCTAAACGTAATTAAACCAATGACAGTTAGAACAGCGATTGTCAAAACAACAATCAAACTAACAATTAAATTGACAATCAAAAACTAAGCAGCAAAAACAGTTAATGGCGTACACTGGTGATACCAGCTACGCTATGTGTTCTAAAGTCTACTCACTAAGGCAGCGCAGCTTTCACGCCATCTATAGTCAATAACCAAAACTTAAGCAGTTGCTTCAGTTGTAGTTGCAGACTTATTGTAAGCTTTTGCCAATGAAGCAACGCGATCTGAAGGCTGTGCACCTTTAGCGACCCACGCATTGTACGCTTCCATATCTAAGCGTACTGCTTCTTCTGACTCTTTAGCTAGCGGATTAAAAAAGCCGATGTTTTCGATGTAGCGGCCATCACGCGCGCGGCGTTGATCAGCAACAACTACTTGAT
>DAIPIF010000445.1:0-1088 GCA_036770925.1 Psychrobacter sp. | reverse complement strand
ATACCGCAATCATCAAAGACGGTGGTTTGTTTATCCCTAACGTATTTTCCGACCTCAACGATGGTCACGCGCACATCGTACAAGTGAGCGCCAATATCGAAGCAGTACGCCAGCAATTAAGCAACAATGCCGCGCCCAAATCAGAAGCGCCAACACCTAAATTCATAAAAAAGCCCATAGCCAGACAACCAAAAAAGCAGCTACAAAAAGTCCAGCAAGAGACTCATTCGGACCCACGACAAAAAAGCGCCGTCGATGAGCTAGCCACTTTAAACGATAGCGAGCTGAGCGAGATACTAAAAGCCTATATCAATGATGGGTTGGATAATAAACAAGCAGCAACCCAAATATCTTTAGAAAACGTATAGCCTAATTTTACACTTACTTTTAAAGCCCTCTTTTAAAGTTTTTCATGCATAATATCCCACTTATAAAGGTAGAAAAATGACATATTCAATTTTTAGCCAAGTCGCCAATAACGCCCTGACAGAGCCGATGTTTTTTGGTCAACCGGTCAACGTGGCGCGTTATGATCAGCAAAAGCATCCCATATTTGAGCAACTGATTGAAAAGCAATTGTCGTTTTTTTGGCGTCCTGAAGAAGTCGATGTCTCACGCGACCGTATCGATTATGGTAATTTGTCCTCGCATGAGCAGCATATTTTTATCAGTAATCTCAAGTATCAGACCTTACTTGACTCCATTCAAGGTCGCAGCCCAAACGTGGTATTGCTACCGCTGGTGTCTATTCCTGAGCTTGAGACTTGGATTGAGACTTGGACGTTTTCTGAAACCATTCACTCACGCAGTTATACCCATATTATTCGTAATATCGTTAATGACCCCGGTGTGGTGTTTGATGACATTATGCAAAATGAGCATATCTTAGAGCGCGCCTCTGATATTGCCAAATATTATGATGACTTATATTACAACTCACAGCTCTATAATCTATACGGCGCAGGCACACATACGGTCAATGGCAAAGAAGTCACCGTCGATTTAAAATCCCTAAAAAAGCAGCTTTATCTCTGTATTATGGCAGTCAACGTATTAGAAGCCATTCGCTTTTATGTGTCTTTTGCCTG
>DAIPIF010000444.1:0-1089 GCA_036770925.1 Psychrobacter sp. | reverse complement strand
ATCGAATATATGTTGGTGGCTCAACGTGAACATTGGATTGATTTAGTATGACTGCGCCAGTAGGACTGCCATTATGGCTATTGGCTGAGCTTACCTATCGCTGCCCATTACAATGCCCTTATTGCTCTAATCCTGTTGATTATGCTCAGTATAAGCAGGAACTGACAACGCAAGAATGGTTCGATGTTCTTGATCAGGCGCGGCAAATGGGCACGGTGCAGCTCGGCTTTTCTGGCGGTGAACCACTCGTTCGTCAAGATTTAGAACAATTGGTCGCTTATGCTCATAACAAAGGTTTTTACACCAATTTAATCACATCAGGCATGGGATTGAACGAATCTCGGATTGCTCGATTAAAAGAGGCTGGCCTTGACCACATTCAGATCAGTTTCCAAGCCAGTGATCCAACGGTTAACAATGCATTGGCTGGCTCAAAACATGCCTTTGAACAAAAGTATGAGATGTCACGTCTGGTCAAGCAGTACAACTATCCTATGGTGCTCAACTTTGTCATTCATCGGCAGAATATTGATCAGATTGATCAGATTATTGAGCTGTGCTTAGAGCTGGAAGCCGATACCGTTGAACTGGCCATTTGTCAGTTTTATGGTTGGGCATTTGAGAATATCGAAGGCTTACTACCAACCAAAGCGCAAGTGGTTCGAGCCGAGCGTATTACCAATGAGCACCGCAAGAAAATTGAAAAACGTGGCATCAAATGTAAACTCATTTTTGTCGTTCCTGATTATTACGAAGAACGTCCTAAACCCTGTATGGATGGTTGGGGTAAGATTTTCTTGACTGTGGCACCGGACGGCACAGCCCTACCTTGCCATGCCGCCAGACAATTACCAATACAGTTCCCTAACGTACGCAACACCCAACTTGCAGATATTTGGTATGAGTCTGCGAGCTTTAATCAGTTTCGCGGTGACGATTGGATGCCTGACATGTGCCAAAGCTGCCCAGATAAAGAGCGGGATTACAGCGGCTGTCGTTGCCAAGCGTTTATGCTGACTGGGGATGCCAAAAATGCCGATCCTGTGTGTGGCAAATCACCTTATCATTATCTGATCGAGGAAGCGCGTA
>DAIPIF010000443.1:0-1091 GCA_036770925.1 Psychrobacter sp. | reverse complement strand
GAGCCCCAGGGGTTTGACCTGGGAAACGGTTTAAAATATTTACCGGATTTTAAGATCTATGATGTTAGCACATGCCACAACAGCGACGGGGGCAAGATCCGCACTTACGATTATATGTATGTAGAAGTCAAAGGTATTTGGGATGATAGCCGCACGGGAAAACTGCTTAAGCCCGATTTTGAAAAAATAATGAGATTTGCTTTTGATGATACGTTTGACGATGATTGTTACGGCAGTGAAGTTAAAAACCCTATATGGGTAGCCGGAAATACATTTACACTTGATCCGACGAATGAGAATTATATCTACGGCGATACCGGCTGGGGACCGGACGCCTTGATTAATAATTTTATGACTATTGACGGCGACAGTTACGGCTTTATAATCACATGCCCTAAAACCGGGATGCTCGTTATGTGCGGACGCGACTCAAACTACATCCCTAGCTATGTACGCCGCGAGGGGCGCGATCTAGTTTGTCCGAATGTGCTAAACGCGCTGAGGGAGGCTAACCGGTACAAATTTGATCACGGGGGACAATTCAATAAGGCATCCTGCTTTATTTATGATGAAAGTTATTTTGACGGATTTGACGTAGTAAGGATAACCAATGATCACACTTAAGAACTACAATGCCCATAAACCCAAAAGGATCACTTTCATGGGTGTAAACTGGCAGGATGACCAGGAACTGCTGGATGAAATTATACGAGATGAAACGCCGGAGGATAAGGCGGCGGCCATTATGGCAAAGTACGAGGATCGCGAGTTCTACATGCTCGAGATTGAAAATTATAAAAATGAGTTAGAGTATAGGTTTTTTATTAGAGTATAGGAGGAAAAATGACATTCGATGATTTACAGGTCAGTGACCTGGCGTGGATCCGCGCGATTGCCGGACTGACTCAGGCCCAGGCGGCTGAGAGGTTGGGGATAAGCAAAAGCCATTACGCGGGCATAGAGGCCGGCAGCTATACCGGCGACAAAGTTATGCTCAATGTTGGCAAGCTGTTGGATGAAGATCAGATCAATAGGGCGATCTCGGTTTTGCAGTTTATACGTTTTATCAAAAATATTTGAGCGTACTCACA
>DAIPIF010000442.1:0-1091 GCA_036770925.1 Psychrobacter sp. | reverse complement strand
TTTTGGATTGTTTACTTGCTGAGCTTTTTTATTTTTTAATCTTTTTATTTTACCATAACCCTTGAGGCACTATTATGAATCTACTTACCGCCCTATCCCCCATTGATGGTCGTTATGCGTCGAGAGCCGACAGCTTGCGTCCTTATTTATCAGAATTTGGTCTGATTAAAGCCCGCGTCACCGTTGAGATTCGCTGGTTACAGTCATTGGCGGATAATAGCGCGATTGCTGAATTGGCAGCTTTTGATAGTGATACCACTGCTTTTTTAAATGCCATCGTTGATAACTTTAGCGAAGCCGACGCGCAAGCGATTAAAGATATCGAGGCGACCACCAACCACGATGTCAAAGCGGTTGAGTACTTTATTAAAGATAAATTCCGTGGTCAGGCAGCGCTAGAAGACTCCTTAGAATTCATTCATTTTGCGTGTACCAGTGAAGATATTAATAACTTGTCATATGCTTTAATGCTCAAAGACAGTCGCGAGATTGTCGTAGCCAAAATGCAGCAAGTCACCGATAGCATCGTTGATTTGGCGCTGACTCATGCTGAGCAGCCGATGCTATCACGTACTCATGGGCAAACGGCAAGCCCGACTACTTTGGGTAAAGAGATGGCAAACGTCGCCTATCGCCTAGCGCGCCAAATCAAACAAGTGGGACATATTGAGCTACTCGGTAAAATCAACGGCGCAGTGGGTAATTATAATGCGCATTTTTCAGCCTATCCCGATGTCGATTGGCAAACGCATGCTGAGCGATTTATCAATGAGCGTCTGGAGCTGACTTTTAACCCTTATACCACCCAAATTGAGCCGCATGATTATATTGCCGAACTGTTTGATGTGATTAAGCGTTTTAATACGATTTTAATCGATTTTAACCGTGATATTTGGCAGTATATTAGCTTAGGCTATTTTAAGCAGCGCCTCAAAGACGGTGAAGTGGGTTCTTCAACGATGCCGCATAAAGTGAATCCCATTGACTTTGAAAACTCTGAGGGTAACTTAGGCGTGGCCAATGCGATGCTGGCACATTTGGGCGAAAAGCTACCAATTTCACGGATGCAGCGCGATTTATCAGACTCAACC
>DAIPIF010000441.1:0-1093 GCA_036770925.1 Psychrobacter sp. | reverse complement strand
TTAATATTAACAGTTACATTAGACTTTCGCAATGCCTGATATCCATGCGCTAAACGGCAGGGTTTTATAGCACTTTTTGATAAATATAACCCTAGTTTAGCAGTGCATTAGTGGATAGATTTAGCTTCTTGCTTGCGATGATTGAGTGAGGCGACAAACGCCCAACCAATAAAGGCAATACCAATGAGACCCGTTACAATCTCTGGCACATGGAATTTCACCGATAATAACATGATGACGGCAAGCGCCCCGATAGCATAATGCGCGCCGTGCTCAAGATAGATAAACTCATCAAGCGTGCCTTTATCGACCAAAAAGATAGTCATCGAGCGCACAAACATCGCACCGATTGCTAGACCAAGCATAATCACGATGACATCATTAGTAATCGCAAACGCCCCGATAACGCCATCAAAACTGAATGAGGCATCGAGCACTTCTAGGTATAAGAAGCCGATAATACCACCTTTCATAATCGCGCTAGTTGCTGCCGCGCCAGAACCACTTTCTTCGTTTTCAAGCTCTTCTTCGAGGTCGCCCTCAAGCATACCTGAGACCACTTGTACGCCAAGGTAGATCAAAATACCCCACACGCCTGCGATGAGAACCGCAGCGGATTGATTAGGGTTGGCAAATGAGACGGCAATCATTAACACAATAAGCGCCACAAACACGCTCATAGCATCGACTTTACCCAGCTTTGCTAAGCGGCTCTCAAGCCAATCAAACCAATGCACTTCTTTATCATCGAAGACAAAGTTTAAAAATACCAGTAATAAGAAAATACCACCAAAGGCGGAGATTTCAGCATGATGCGCTAATAATCTCGCTGAGTACTCTTTAGGATCGTTTAAGGCTAAGTCGACCACTTGCATAATACCAAGATCGGCAGTCACTGCAACGATAACGATCGGAAAAACCAGACGCATACCAAAAACGGCAACGATGATACCGACAGTTAAGAAAATCTTTTTCCAAAATTCGTCCCAGCCTTTGAGGACTGAGGCATTGACCACCGCATTATCGAACGATAATGATATTTCCATGACGGCCAAAATAGCGGTAATAGATAAGGTTGCGATCAAACCGCCCA
>DAIPIF010000440.1:0-1096 GCA_036770925.1 Psychrobacter sp. | reverse complement strand
GTCAGGTAGTAGCCGCAGGATTCCATCGCAGGCTCAAGATCATACACGCTGATATGCTCATGCGGCGCCAAAAAGCCGCGCGCCCGCAGGGCGTCAGTAAGCATATCAGCGATATCAAAGATATCAAGAGTAATTTTACGGTCTTCCTGGTCAGGCATACCCTTCTAACCCTCTGGCCTTTGCTATCTTCCGTCTTATATCTTCCCAGTGCACGCTTCTATGGCAGTTATCGCACAGTGTTATTAAATCGTTGATATCCTCATGCCCCAAACGCCTGTATGTAAGATGATGCACTTCGACATTGACGGCAGAACCACAAAACTGACACTGACAATGATCTAACTTTAATCTTTCAAGCCTTTTGACTTGCCATTCCGGGGAGTTTATATATGTTTTATAATCTACATAAACTCTGCTGTAAAAACTGTTAGAGCGATCTATCTGGGCGAGCATTCTGTCCTTATACAGCTGCTCGGCTTCCTGCTTCCTTATTGCTTCCTGCTCGCAAAGACTCTCAAAGACTGGCAGCATCTCAGCATATTCAGCGGATTTACGCAAATCCCATTCGGGCGAAAACTCATCAAAGTTAAAATGCTCTGACGTTTCAAAACACCGAGCCGCTATATCATCTTTCAGCCTCTGTCTCTGCGTACTGCCGAGATGCGCGCCGCCGCACCTGGCCAGTCTGACGAATTGACTGAAAGCCCTGCCCGGATCATCCTTGCCCTGAATATAGGCAGCGCACAATTGCAGGCGAAGAGCATAAAGCAAATCCCTGTAATTAAAAAACACAAAGTGGCAGTACTCAGGATAAAACAGGCCGTCGGCAAGCTGATGAAATTCGGGGTATTCCTCCCGGAAAACCCTGTCAAACGGCTCCAAATCTAGGTTGTCCTTAATCTCGTTAAGCATATCCCGCCTTCCGGCTGTTTTGCCGTCAAACGGGATAAAGCAGATATCATTCTGCCCATAGCGATAGATGTAGGTCTTACCGCAAAGATAATTGTAAATATCCTTAATAGAATTCCTGTTCACGCCTATACCCTCGGTTTATGCTATCTACATCACAAAGATCATAGCAACAAGCACCGCGGCG
>DAIPIF010000439.1:0-1099 GCA_036770925.1 Psychrobacter sp. | reverse complement strand
CGCCCATAGGTTGCGCATCAGGCATTAAAAAACCCTGCTCACTATCCATGGCAGGGTTTTGTTGTGGCATCATCATGTCATCAGGCGGCATCTGCATATCAGGCATTGGCGGCTCAACGGGCATCTGCTCATCAATCTCAGCGTCATAGCTCTCGATGTCCTCGCCCTGCATTGTCCAGTCATCAGGCAGATACTGCATCTGAGCCATGGCATCAGGCAGACTCTCAACGCGTTCAAGGATTTTTTGCAGTACCGCAGCATAACCCTTGATTTCTTCTTGGTCGGTTCGACCGCTTTCACGTATCTTAGCAACCTCAATCTCAGCATCCGCTTTGATTTCAGCTTTGAGCACTTCAATCTCGCGGTCACTCGATTTGTCTGCCAGTTCAGCGCTTGCTTGCTGCAAGGCTTGCTCCATTTGCTGCATTTGTTGTTGCATCTGCTGCATTTGTTGCTGTAGCTCAGGCGGCATTTCAGGCGCATCGCCATCTTTTTCTTGCAGCTGTGGCGGCAATAGCATCTTGAGACGCTCACTGATTTTATCAGCATCAGGAAAATCAAACGCTCTGATAATCAAGTCGCCTGCTATCTCCATCAGCTGCGGATAAGCTCGACCTAACTCAATTAGCACCTCGCGCGCTTCTTCTCGCTGCGTGTTATAGTCTGCACCGGCTGCAATGCGGATATCATACTTACCGATAGTCACATCGTTAAACAGACCGTTAATGCCGACCTGCGCTTTCTCCAGCTCCTTTGCAAACTTCTGGGCGATTGGGCTATCAGGCGGCGTATTAATCAGCAATGTCTTATAGACCACATCGTCCTGCGTAATGCGTAGCACTCGCTGCGTATCGTAGTAATGCGGAATCATCGACAAGATAACGCGCCCTAAGTGCTCATAAGCGCGCTTAAAGTTATCAAGGAAATGGAAGTTACCCTGGTCACTTTGACGTTGACGCGCCATGATTGCGCGCCCACTGGTTTCATTACCTTGCGCGCCTAAACTGGCATCGTGGATATTGGTTGTCGCTTTAATCTCGTCTGCGCTGGTCATCGCTTCACGCATGAGGTCAGGCGAACCCTGATACACGCTTGCCAT
>DAIPIF010000438.1:0-1103 GCA_036770925.1 Psychrobacter sp. | reverse complement strand
ACAAGGCCAGCAGCTATTTTACCGAGCCTGATTATCTCAGCTTTGATGCGCTACAAGCACAGTCTGATTTGCAGCAGCAACTAGCGGACAATAAAGACTTTGCCAATTGGTATAACCAGAATACTGTGGCACATAAAGTCGCTGGTTACCGCGCGGTTGTCATCTCTTTAAAAGCAGGATTGGTTGACGGTAAATACGTCCCATCAGGCGATGTCACCGAATCGCAGATGGATGCGCTTGCTGACCTTTCTGACAAATATAGCTTTGGCGAGCTGCGCGGTACGTATCAGCAGAATTTAGTCTTCGCTGACGTACAAACCAATCAGTTATACGAGCTATGGCAACAGCTGTCTGAGCTACATCTGGCGCGACCTAATATCAATACCTTAACCGATATGATTGTCTGCCCAGGCTGGGATTATTGCTCGCTTGCCAATGCCACCACCCATAATATCGCTGAGCAAATCGAGAAGCAGTTTAGTGATTTGGATTATCTCTATGATCTTGGCGATATCCGCTTAAATATGTCGGGTTGTATCAATGCCTGTGCGCACCACCATACGGGCGATATCGGCATTTTGGGAGTCGATAAAAAAGGCGAAAACTGGTATCAAATTAGCCTTGGCGGCAACTCGAGCAATGATGCCAAACTGGGCAAAATACTTGGGCGCTCCGTCCCTACCGAAGCGGTAGCGGACACCATTCAAAAAATCGTTGATGTCTATGTCGATTTGCGTGCTACTACTGATAATGACGTTGAAAGCTTTGGCGAATTGGTTGAGCGCGTCGGTATGGATCCCTTTAAGGAGAAGGTCTATGGCTAATCAGCATATTTTGGACAGTCAGGGCGTCGATATTAGTCACCAAGATAGCTGGCATGCGTTAACCACGGATACCCTGCCAGATGCTATTGCCTCGATAGAGCTTACGCTACTTGAGCTGTTGCAAAGATCAGAAAAACCTGATGTCTTAGTGCCACTGGCTGACCTATTGGACGGTACTGGAGCGCTGGCAAGTGGTTTAGTCAAAGAAGTGTATGAGCTGATTATCCAGCATAGTCGCCGTGTTGGATTATGGGTGACCGCTGATACAGATACCAATGC
>DAIPIF010000437.1:0-1107 GCA_036770925.1 Psychrobacter sp. | reverse complement strand
CTCACAAGCCGGCATTGAGATATTTTTTGCAAAGCCTTTGTTAAACCAAAAATCATAAACGGTTTGGACAATATCTTTCACCGCTTGCGCATCCTTTGGCTTCTGCTCTTTTAATTTACGCGCAATGTCTTGTGCCTGTATATCCGACTCGCTATAGGGCGCGCTCCAGCCCACGCAATATCGATAGAGTACATCGTTAATGGCCAGTACAAATATGGCATTGGACACACCAAATGAGCCAATTAGCCTCTCAAACAGCGCACAGCGCTCTTCATAAATACCGACCTCTATCGGCATATCGGCTCGCTCAAACAGATAATCAGCACTGACTATGTGCGAGGGCTTACTAAAATCCTCCCACAATAGTGGAGAAGACCCGCCAATACCGCCCTTCTCCACCACGTTAAAGCGCCAAATGGCGTAATGCGTCTCCGCCCCCTTAAAGGGCAAATGTATCAGCCACTGCATCAGCGCATCACTGTCATAAATGATATGACTGCTACCAATACGCACACCTTGCTTGGGTAGTACATCGGTGTATAAACGGTCCATGTCATTACTATAAAGCTTTACTTTGTTTAAATTCTCTTCACTGACATCGCCTAATTTAGCCCTTGCCTCTATTATATTTCGATAGGGTTGAAATGGCGCTACAAAGCTTAGCGTCTCATCGGTATTGTTCACAAAGTAAATATCATCTTGATAATTGTCCACAGAAACGCTCTTAAGATAAAACAATGGCGTGTTTCGTACTCGTCCCTGCTCATCACTCGCCAATGCCGTTATACCAGACAGCTTTGCGCCATCTGCCCACTGCACATTGTCTAACCGTTTTTGCTCAAATTCATACGTTAACTTTGTCATAGTCATATCCTTATTATTTTGATTTTGGTTTGTTTGTCGCTTTTTTTGTGGTTACTCTTCGCTAAATACCAATTTTGAGCAAGCCAAGTCTATTCGCCATTTTATTAAATGACGTCATTATCTATAGGTTAGTATTTATAAAGAGAAGTAGATTAATCGACTTGGTAAGGCAGCAGTTTTATTATGGACTGGCTTTTAGGCGCAGCTTTTTATTGTCGCATCGTCAACATTTTTGCAAGACTA
>DAIPIF010000436.1:0-1114 GCA_036770925.1 Psychrobacter sp. | reverse complement strand
CTTCTTTGGTTGCAGACATACCTACTCCTAATGTCTAATTATACTTGTTGTTTATCAATAAGCACCGTAAAACCACGTCCTTCTAGGGCGTGGATGTCAGGCATAAATAACACTAAAGACCTCTTGACTACTAAGGCGATTAAGCCAAAATAAAAGCATGAAAACACTCAAGTTACGCATCAAAGACAAACACGCCAATCCGCTCAATAAACTGGCTGGTGCGGTTAATTTTGTGTGGAACTACGTGAATGATTTGAGTCTTAAGCACTTGCAGCGTACTGGCAAATTCTTTTCAGCTTATGATTTAGCCGTTTACACTAAAGGTAGCGGTGAGTTTTTGAATTTGCACAGTCAAACCTTGCAAGCTGTTGCTGAAACCCATGCTAAATCTCGTAAACAATTCAAGAAAGCCAAACTAAATTGGCGCACCAATAATCCCAAAGCAAAGCGCAAAAGTTTGGGTTGGATTCCGTTCAAGAAATCAGCCATTAAATACATGGGCGTCAAAAAATCAGGAAAGAAAAGCCTTAAATCCACCATTCAATTCAGTCTTGCCAAAGGCAATAAGCTGACCATCGACGTTTGGGATAGCTATAATCTAGCCCTTTACACCATCAATACTTGTGAGCTTGTGCAAGATAGCCGTGGGCTTTGGTATGCGTGCATGACCGTTAAAGCGCACCCTCAGGTGATTTGCGGTCGTAGTCAGGTTGGCATCGACTTAGGCTGTAAAGACTCAGCAACAACGAGCGATGGTGACAAACTAACCGTCAAGCAAACTCAGAAATACGCATCAAAACTAGGCACTGCTCAGCGTGCTAGAAATAAAAAACGCGTTCGAGCCGTTCATGCCAAAATCAAAAATACTCGTCAAGACTTGATCCATAAATTCACGTCAAATCTTGTCAAGACCAATAAAATAATCATCATTGGTAAACTTCAATCAAAATCATTTACTAAGGCCAATCTAGCCAAATCCGTCAATGACGCAGGTTGGTTTGAGATCAAGCGGCAATTGACCTATAAATGCAAGAATGCAGGTTGCCACTATCTTGAAGTGAATGAAAGCTACACCACCCAAACTTGTTCGTGTTGCGGCTCACGCCAAAACAGT
>DAIPIF010000435.1:0-1114 GCA_036770925.1 Psychrobacter sp. | reverse complement strand
TTGAGCCAAAAGCTGCACTCACGCCATTAGCATCAATAGCTACTTGTGAGAGTGCAAGGTCAACAGTATCTAAGCCCTCAGCAACCTGTAATATCTTGATACCCTGAGCGCCAAACGCCTCAGTTAATGCGGTTAATGCGTCAGTACCGCCAAGCTCTTTGGTTGCGCCTAGAAGCTCTCGTATGGCCGCCACAGCGTCCGTTTGTATTAAGTCTGCAAACTCTACGGTATCTAATCCTAACCGCTTAAAGCCACGCGCTTGTGTCGATGTTAAGTTGTTAAAACCTGCAAGCGTTGTGCCTAGCGCGTTAAAAGCTGTGCCTGCAACCTCTGGTGTCAAGCCAAGTGCAACCATCGCACCGCCTAAAGCAGACGCATTATCGGCGCTGATTTTAAGTGCCCCTGATGTACCACCTATTCGCTTAACAACCTCAATAACATCACTTGCTGTGGCGGCCACACTATTAGACACGGCGTTGATGCTGTCACCTAATGCGCCAATCTCTGAGATAGGAATACCAAAAACACCTGCAATCTTGGCCATACTATCAGCGGCAACATCAGCAGACATATCAAACGCTACACCCATCTTTGCAATAGTTTCAGTAAAGCCTAGAATATCTTGCTCAGCAACACCAAGCTGGCCACCGATAGCAGCAATCTCTGCCAACTCCTCAAAAGCCAACGGAATAACCTTAGTTAAATCCTCGATGCCTTTTTTCATGTTGGCAAGGCCGTTATCTGCTGCAAAATCGACGGTCTTTGCCACCCCCGCCATTGCCTTTTCAAAATCAATGGCTGTCTTAATCGAGCCGCCGACTACTGCTGTCAATGCACCAAAACCAACCATTGCGAGTTTATTCAAGTCAGCAATAGATTTACCAAAACGCTCATTGGCTGACTGCGCCCCTGCCGCTTGGTCTTGCAATCGCCTAAGCTCGCGTGTCGCCCTATCTAAACCCTCGTTAGTGACACGTATAATGAGGTTAGCAATATCCATAAAACGTGCCCCTATTCTTTGTTGTTGTCGTTACGCATTTGCAAAAACTGATTATCTAACATCTGTATGAGCGATAAATCCCAACGACTAGGCGTAGCATTTATCATATTGAAG
>DAIPIF010000434.1:0-1124 GCA_036770925.1 Psychrobacter sp. | reverse complement strand
CACGATTTAACTGGTCCTGCATTGATGGACCGCATGAAAGCCCATGCCGAGCGTTTTGGTACTGAGCTGGTTTATGACCATGTCAATGCCGTTAACCTAAACGAGCGCCCGTTTCAATTGACGGGTAATAATGGCAACTATACTTGCGATGCCCTCATTATCGCAACCGGTGCTTCCGCGCAATATTTAGGACTGGAATCAGAACAAAAATTCAGAGGGCTTGGGGTCTCAGCCTGCGCCACTTGTGATGGCTTTTTTTATAAAAACCAAAAAGTCGCGGTCATCGGCGGCGGTAATACTGCCGTTGAAGAAGCGTTATATCTATCCAATATCGCCTCTGAAGTCACCTTAGTACATCGCCGTGACAGCTTACGCTCTGAGAAAATCCTGCAAGATAAATTGTTTGAAAAAGTCAAAAACGGCAACATCAAAATCGAATGGAACCATAAAGTCCGCGAGGTTGTCGGCGATGATATGGGGGTCAATGGTCTGGTCATCGAATCGATGCTAGATGGTAGCACCAAGCAATTAGACGTGTTTGGCATGTTTGTGGCGATTGGTCATAAGCCCAATACCGACTTATTCAAAGGTCAATTGCAGATGAATGATGGCTATATCACCGTCAATAGCGGTCTCAATGGTAATGCCACCCAAACCAGTATCGAAGGTGTCTTTGCAGCAGGCGACGTGGCTGACCATGTCTATCGTCAAGCGATTACCTCTGCGGGTACGGGCTGTATGGCAGCGCTCGATGCCGAAAAGTACTTGGACGCTATCGGTGAAACGGTTGCCGCTGACCACACTTACGCCTCTACATTAACGGCTGATAAAGACGCATAAATGAGTGATTTTGCTAAAGATAACCGCACTGATTTTGATATCCATGCGTCCGCTATAACGCCTGAGACCTTAAAGAGTCTCGGGCGCTATGCCTTTCCTCAGCCTCATAGCGCCGACCCTGATGGTATTGGGGTGGTCGCTATCGGTGGTGATTTAGCAGCAGAAACCCTTATTTCTGCTTATGCGCAAGGGCTATTTCCTTGGTTTAATGAGGATGAGCCGATTGCGTGGTGGTGCCCTGAACCGCGCTGTGTGATTATTCCTAAGGACTATCAGCCCAGTAA
>DAIPIF010000433.1:0-1131 GCA_036770925.1 Psychrobacter sp. | reverse complement strand
TCGCGTCACCAGATTGGATAAGATGAAGCAGTCGGGCAACGTCTAATAGGGTGTCAGCCGCGCCGCTCAGATTGCAAGCAGTGTCCGATAATGTCATTGCTGATATCAAAATGACTTCATTATCATCGGCGTCAGTGGCGTCAATAACTTTCGACTGGCTGATTTGATTGTTTGATATCGTATGTATTGAATTAGGCATGACTATTTGCCCTCCGCTTGACGATATAACGCAGTTCTGATGGCTTGCTCTAAGCCTTCGTAAATATCCAATACCTGCGCCTTTATATCTTCAAATTCATAGGGCGTTAAACTGTCAGTAGCGTACAGGCTGTCATATAACTGTTTTGCCATGTGGGGTAGTGATTCGGTCAATGCTTTGAAATCTTCGTCATAGCCACTAAATGCCGCAGGCATCTGTTCAAGCTCAGCATGTAAGTTAGCTGTGAAATACGCAAATTTTCTACGGTTGAAAAGGCTGTCTCTGATGGTATGGTTTATCTCGTCAAGAATAACAGACAAGAAATATCGAGCCTTAGCTAATAACTGTAGGGGCACTGGTAGATTATCGAGATTTGGTAAAGAAAAGCTACGAATGCCCGCCTGCGGGTTATCAATAAATTGGCTGTTTGAAATCGTAGAGATTGAATTAGGCATGATGATAGCCTCCTTGCGTTAGTTTTTGAGTGAATGTCACGCTATACGGTAAAAGTATAGGGTGACGGGTCTTACTCTCGGTCACGCAAGCAACCGCCCCGCATATTCGCCTTTCGGCTATTTTATTTTGCAGCGTCAACCCGTCATAGTCGGTTAGCAAATGATTTGCTATAGATATGATGGTTTGCCCCCTTGGTGCGCTTAGATGCGCTTGTGGGGCTATGCTTGAATAGATAGTGACAGCTTGAGAGGCTGTACTATTATCAGGCATAAAAAAAGCCAATAAGTAACGGCTTGGCATGCCGCTTGCGTGTTTTTTTAAGAGGTCTATATGGTAACCGCTGCTATCGTCACTTGCAATGTGTTTTGCATTAGATGGAGTGTAAGCCGCCAGTAAGTTTGGTAAGCCAATAATATTAATTACGCCCTTTGATACGTTGCAATTCGTCTTCGCGGCGGCTTGCAGTGCCATTATTA
>DAIPIF010000432.1:0-1134 GCA_036770925.1 Psychrobacter sp. | reverse complement strand
TGGCGTTTGCGCCGCCCGACTACTTGCAAGGCAATAGCTATCGCATTATTTTTATCCATGTACCAGCAGCCAGTTTGGCCATCTCTATTTATTTTGCCCTTGCCGTGCTAGGCGTGATTTTTTTGGTTTGGAAGATCAAGACTGCCAGCTTGGTGGCGCAAGCACTTGCGCCTTTGGGCTTCTTATTGTGTGTCATTAGTTTGCTGACAGGCTCTATTTGGGCAAAGCCAACGTGGGGCACTTACTGGGTTTGGGACGCACGCCTGACGTCGATGCTGATTTTGGCGTTTTTGTATGCAGGGGTGATGGCACTATTTGCTGCTTTTGAACATACTGCCAATCGCGGCAAAGCGGCGGCTATCTTGTCAGTGGTTGGGGCTGTGAATCTGCCCATTATTAAGTATTCTGTACAATGGTGGAATACCTTGCACCAAGGATCGACTTTTACCTTGACCGCTGCGCCAAAAATGTCAGCAGATATGTGGATGCCGCTGTTACTTATGACCATAGGCAGCTATTTGTTGGTTGGGACATTGGCGATTTATCGTACCAATACGCTTATTTTGTATCGCGATCAAGGCAAAGCTTGGGTCAAAGAGTTCGTCCGTGAAAAAAACAAGTAACACCCAAATAATACCCAAGTTATTATTTATACATAATACTGCATCATAAAGTTAAGTTTAAATGATAAAAATACCTAGGAGAAAATTGTGCAGCCCTATTTTTATAGCTTATCGGAATTTATCGCCATGGGTAAGCATGGTGTTTTTGTCTGGTCGTGCTGGGGAATTACCGTAGGTTTGATGTTCATTTTTATTTTGTATAGTCGCCGACAAAGACAGGCGTTGATTCGTCAGCTGGCCATTCAACAAGCAAGACAAGCACAGCGTACCTCTAAGACTCCTAAATCTGTAAATAAGCATCGACCTTCATAAAATGACTTTAATATCAATAAATAAGGGTATTGAATTGTCCAAAAAATGCTACTATATAACTATTATCAACGGGATTTGACGGCGATGCTTTTAGATCCTTTTTTTTATTCAAAATTTCCTTTATTTGTACAGTAGTCACTCATTCATGAGGTAGTGGTATGAACGCAGTTCGTCGCAAAAAACTGATGTGGGTTATGTT
>DAIPIF010000431.1:0-1146 GCA_036770925.1 Psychrobacter sp. | reverse complement strand
TCCTAGCGCAGCGCGGTATCAGGCAAATAATCGCCACCGACTTAAATCAACGGGCTTTGGACTGTGCGCGTGAGAACTTTGCGCGCCTACAATTGACTAACGTTCAGCTGCAACAAGCAGATTTATTTCCAACTGACGCGCCACTCGCCAATCTGATTGTCTGTAATCCACCTTGGCTACCTGCTAAGCCCAGCTCGCCGCTTGAGTACGCCGTTTATGATGCCAATAGCACCATGCTGCGCGGATTATTGCAAGGCGCGAAAACTCATTTAGCCGAGCACGGAGAAGTCTGGTTAATATTGTCAGATTTAGCGGAGCACTTGCAGCTGCGCACTCGTGAGGAACTATTGAGTTGGTTTACAGACGCTGGACTGACCGTAAAATACCGTCTTGATACCACCCCTAAACATGGTCGTAGCCAAGACACCACTGACCCACTATTTGCGGCAAGAAGTGCAGAGATTACCTCGCTTTGGTGTTTAGAGCGTGTATAACCGTCAACCACCGATGATAGTCTTATGAGCCGAGCTCGTGCCGTCCAACAGCGCCAACCTAAAGCGCTTGCGGTTGATGATGACGCCAGTTATATCACCGAGTTTCGCCAAGCCATGCTGGCGCGCGGACTGGCAACGCGGACGCGTAATGCTTATGTACGTGATTTGCGTTCTTGTGAGCTCACCAGCCCTAAAGCACTGACCCAATGGCAAGCGGCTGACGTGCTGCATTGCCTATCACTCCTTACTCAAGACGGCAAAACGCCGCGCACCCAAGCGCGGATGCTCTCAAGCTTGCGTCAATTCTACTTATGGATGATTGCCAGTCATCTGCGTGAGGACAACCCTTGCGAGCGTATCAAAACCCCCAAGATTGGACGACCTCTACCGAAAGATTTGAGCGAGGCGGATGTTGATCATCTGCTTGCCGCGCCTGATGCGAGCACCGCACTAGGATTACGTGATAAAGCGATGCTGGAGGTGCTATACGCTTGCGGTCTGCGGGTCAGTGAGCTGATTAATCTGTCACTTGAGCAAGTCAATCTCAATTCTGGTTGGCTACAAATCACCGGCAAAGGCAATAAAACCCGCCTTGTACCCTTAGGCGAATATGCCGCCGATGCACTGGAGGATTACTTGAATCACGGACGCG
>DAIPIF010000430.1:0-1149 GCA_036770925.1 Psychrobacter sp. | reverse complement strand
GCGCTGTAAATTGTCCATGTTTGGGGCCACCAAGTTTGATCCGCGTTCAGATCGTTGGGTACGCGTGACCCTGTTCCAAGGCGCGCCATTATTCGATGAAGTAGATAGCGATGAGTGGCTATTTCCTCTTTTGCCAAAAACACATGACTTATCAACTTTACCATTAGCCGCCCAATAAGGAGTATCAAGACATGATTGTATCGCACAATGAAATCGTGACCATGGTCAATAAAGCCTTTTTAGGGTTGCAGCGTGAAGTAGGCGAGGCAGACCTGATCGCCTCTATGGTGGCAGAGCTACAAATGGCGGGGCTTAATGGTATTTTGCATTTTAATAATGCCAGTCCGTTTATTTTATCTGAGCGTGATATGCCCATCGATATTGTGCATCAAGCTGAGGGTGAGGTTATTTTAGATTTGCATGGTAGCAGTCTGGTTTGTCATCTGCCTGCGGTGATGGACTATGCGCTTGAAAAAATGGGCGATCGCGAGCATTTTAAAATCTATCTAAAAAACTGTCATAACCGCTGGCTAGCCTACAGCGAGCTTGCAAAACTGGCCTCAAAAGGGTTTGCATGTCTCGCTAAATGGGATAATGGCAGCGCTCCTAAGCATACGGTATTCAATTTAGATAAAAGGTTTGTTTATCCTGATTTGTATTTTTTTAATGAGGCGCAGGACAACTACAATACCAATGATATGGTGATTGAATTATCGACGGCTAACTTTGATATTGAGCAGGATATTCAGCATTTTGATCGTAAGATTTCGACGGATGAATTGTTTGAAACCCATCAGCGCGCTTGGAAAGAAGGCATTTATGTCGATGATGAGCAGTGGGCGACGCTCAAAAAAAGCGCGGCGGCAATATTGGTCGAAGATAATGAAACGTCAAATAAAGGGGCTGGGGGTGTATAAGAGATAAAGTCCAGTCTATATAAATAATCGCTGCTTATTCTATTAATGGAGGATAAGCAGTGACGCAGTCCTCAATCCTTTCTCTATATCCTCTCCAAGATCTTCTTACCTTTCTTATCAAGAGCACTGTTATAGCCGCTGCTTTAAATATTGTTATTTGCAGATTATTTTTAGGGCATGTCCTCATTTTAAAAATGGTGATAAAAATGAGATAAATTGCCGTCAAACGAGG
>DAIPIF010000429.1:0-1150 GCA_036770925.1 Psychrobacter sp. | reverse complement strand
TATCAAATCAGCACATTAACAAAGATATCGTATCATCGATATCATAAGCGACTGAATAAACTGGCTTATTAACCCTAAGGAATACCGTGCATGCTATTTCATCCGTCCAAAAACCCTGTTGAGCTGAAAGTATTAAACCTCAACGACATCCAAGAACAACGCCGTGAGGATTTGTTAGAGGCGACCCAAGGTCGAGCCGCGCTTAAGCAATTCAAAAAATCTATGGCAAAAAAAGCCAAACAAGCGCTCAAGCTCAAAGCCAAAAGTAAGAAAAAAGATAAAGACAATAAAGACAACAAAGACGCGCAAGTTTTTGTCCTTGATTTTGATGGCGATATGAAAGCCAGTGCCGTTCAGCATTTGCGCGAAGAGATTAGCACCTTAATCAGCACCGCCAATAAAGGCGATGAAGTCATCATCCGTCTAGAGTCACCGGGCGGCGTGGTACATGGCTATGGTCTCGCCGCCGCGCAATTGGTGCGCCTAAAAGACGCTGGTCTGACACTCACCATTTGTGTGGACAAAGTGGCGGCAAGTGGCGGCTATATGATGGCGTGTGTGGCGGATAAAATCATTGCCGCGCCGTTTGCGGTGATTGGCTCAATTGGCGTGGTATCACAATTACCCAACTTCCATAAATGGCTCAAAAATCATGATGTTGATTATGAGCTGTTTACCGCTGGCGATTATAAACGTACGGTAACCGTCTTTGGTGAAAATGACGCTGCAGACCGCGCCAAATATCAAGAAGAGCTGGAGCAAACGCACGAGCTATTTAAGCATTTTGTCAGCACCTATCGCCCTGCACTTGATGTGGCAAAAATTGCAACGGGTGAGCATTGGTATGGCGAAGATGCGCTAAAACTGAATTTAATTGATAGCCTGCAAACCTCAGACAGCTATATTTTAGAGCGGATGGATAAGCAGCAAGTGTATGCGCTGCATTCGCGCCAAAAGCCCAGCTTTGCTGAAAAGCTAGGTTTTGCGGCAGCGGCTGAGGCAACCCTAAATCTAGCCATTGATAAACTACCAGATGCCTTGATGCGTTTTGATTTTAATAGTCGTCATAAACTTTAATGACCGTATTCTCTCTCAGTAGTATTGGTATTAGTATTTATTAATACTATGTTTAGCTAAAATAAAGGCGTGA
>DAIPIF010000428.1:0-1168 GCA_036770925.1 Psychrobacter sp. | reverse complement strand
CGTAATGAATGGGGTCAAGGTCGGTAATATTGAGCGCATAAGCCACGAGCGAGCCGGCACCTGAGCCACGACCCGGTCCGACAGGCACGCCATTGGCTTTTGCCCAACGGATAAAGTCCATGACGATTAAAAAGTAACCCGGAAACCCCATCGATAGAATAATATCGAGCTCATAGCTCAAACGCTCATCGTATTTTTGGCGAATATCATCCCAGTTATCCGTGCGCTCCGTTAATGGAAATAACTTATCTAAACGATTTTCAAGCCCACGCTTGGATTCTGCGCGAAAAAATGACTCAGTCGTCTCGCCTGCAGGCACAGGAAATTCTGGTAGCACATTAATGCCCAGTTTTAGGGTCACATTACAGCGCGTGGCTAAATGCAATGTATTTTCCAGCACTTGTGGGATATCGCTAAACAGCTGCGCCATCTCTGCTTGAGTTTTTAGGTACTGTTCTTCTGAATACTGCTGCGGACGACTGGCATCCGCTAAGACATAAGAGCCTGCGATACAAACGCGCGCTTCGTGGGCATCAAAATCCTCTTTTTCCAAAAAACGCACATCATTATGCGCCACAATAGCGATATTATGCCGCGCCGCTGCATGAATAGCCGCTTTAATAAAGCTATCTTCGCCTGTGCGCTGGGTGCGCTTAATCGCAAAATATAAGCGGTCAGCAAATTTTGTTTGCCAGTCCATGATCAGCTCATCGGCTTTTTCTGGCATTGAGCCAACTAATGCTTGACCGACATCGGACTTCTCCGTAAATAATACAATGACCCCAGCGGCGTACTCAAGGATATGCTCGCGCTTGACAATAGGGGTGCCGTGATTGTCAGGATTAGCGCGTCCTTCGGTGAAGCCCAGTGAGACGATGCGGGTGATGTTTTGATAGCCCTCATTATTCATCGCCAAAAGTACCATCCGCGTGTCGTCATTATCCATGATGACCTCGCTACCGATAATCGGCTTGATACCAGCATTTAGGCAGGCACGATAAAACTTCACCGTGGCATAAAGGTTGGATAAATCAGTCAACGCCAGCGCGCGCTGATGGTCCGCCGCCGCCGCTTTGACAAGCGCTTTGATACGTACGATAGAATCGGTAATGGAATATTCACTGTGGATGCCAAGATGTACAAATGCCATAGGAGACTCGTAGAAATG
>DAIPIF010000427.1:0-1170 GCA_036770925.1 Psychrobacter sp. | reverse complement strand
ATCCCAATAAAGCCACGCCAGCGGCAACCATTAAAGCCAATAACCCACTACCATATGAGAGCGACCAAACCACGCACTTCTCTATCGTCGATAAAGACGGCAATGCCGTAGCCAATACTTATACGCTGAATTTCTCTTATGGCACAGGGCTTATCGCTGAAGGTACAGGGATTTTGTTAAATAACGAGATGGATGATTTTTCTGCGAAACCCGGCGTGCCCAATGGTTATGGCTTAATCGGTGGCGATGCCAACGCAGTTGAGGCCAATAAACGCCCATTATCTTCAATGAGCCCGACTCTGGTATTCAAAGATAGCAAACCTTATATCGTTACTGGCAGCCCGGGTGGTAGCCGCATTATTACTACCGTCACGCAAGTCATCTCCAACGTCATTGACCATGATATGAATATTGCCGAAGCGACCCACGCACCGCGTATCCATGACCAATGGCTGCCCGATGAGATTCGTATCGAAAAAGCCTTAAATGTTGATACGATTAAAAAGCTAGAATCAATGGGACATAAAGTTAGCCCGCAGTCAGCCATGGGTTCAACCCAGTCGATTATGATTACCCCAAATGGCGTTTACGGTTCTTCTGACCCGCGTATTGTCGATGCCGCGGTGGTCGGATATTAATAGCAAAAGTAGTGATATTAAAAATATTAAATTCAAATAGTAGCGCCTTCCATCCTTTATAGTGTGGAGGGCATTTTTGATGCTAAGTTTAGTGCTAAGATAGTTCAGTAACATATAACAAGTAAAGGAAATTGGTAATAATGGGCTTTCGATTTAGAAAAAGCATTAAACTAGCGCCTGGTGTACGTATTAATCTGACCAAACAAGGCGTATCTAGCGTCTCCGTTGGTAAACGCGGTGCTATGGTTAATGTTGGTAAAAAAGGCACGCGTGGCACAGTCGGTATCTCTGGTAGTGGACTGTCGTACTCTTCCTATAAACCACATAATAAAGCCACGCCTAGAACCCAGCGCATAGCTCAACAAAAACTAACACAACATAGCAATCCTGCTTCCACTCTTTTACCCTCCCCTTCGCTGCAGGGTATGAATGCCACTCAAAGACCAGTCAGTATCTTACTTGGTATTGGCATTTTCTTATTTCCCATTATTTTTTCATGGTTTACGCTCAAGCAAGGCTATTCAACAGTCAG
>DAIPIF010000426.1:0-1171 GCA_036770925.1 Psychrobacter sp. | reverse complement strand
CCTGCCATGGATAGTGAGCAGGGTTTTTTAATGCCTGATGCGCAACCTATGGGCGCAATGCTACAAGACGAGTTTGAGCAGCCGATGGGCGATGACCAACAATTTATAGAGGGTGAATAACATGGCAGAAACTACAGAAGTAACGGTTACTAAAACGTGGGCTAAATTGTCGGACGGAGATTGCACGGTGCAGTCTGTTATCAGCTCAGAGCTGTTTGATATTGCTATTAGCACCGCGTTGCCGACTACTAATGCCCGTATTCAGATGCGGCTTAATACGCCCGTAACTTTTGCGTATAAAACAGCGGTATGGATTCGGCTCAATCAGTTAGCGCAAACACCGGCTACGGCTAAAGTCAATGTCATTAAATAGGAGCTATCATGCAGTATTTTGGCTTTGATAGACCGCCATTTGGGTTTAAGACGTTTGGTTTTGGTGTGAGCAATTCCAAGATAAGCGCAGACTTTACCACAGGCACGTACAAAGCAAGTGGTGCGGCTAAGACGTTTGCAGACCTCTTTACATTCACTCGTGCAGGTAAAGCATGGCTCGTTAAAGACGGGGGCTTGGTAGAGTATGCTGCTGATGTACCGAGGCTTGATAACGGTTTATTAATTGAGCAGAGTGCGACTAATATTTCGCAAAATATCAATAGATACTCTGTAAGAGTAGGGGCTACAAAAGAGCAGCTAGATGATGGATACGTACGCTTCAATCAGGGCACGGCCGATGGTTTAATATACGCGTACCCATCGTATCTTACGGGTACTCAATATACCTATAGTGCGTATGTTAGAGCAGTAGAGAATGTTGATGTAGCAATAATTACACAAGGCTCTCCACCCTCCCAAAATCACACGATGGTAGCTTTGGAGAAAAAGCTATTAGCGTTAGGGATGTTTAGACCAGCAGGGGTTACTCACGTAGGGTTACAAGCAAGTAGTATAGACGTGCTTTACGCGCAATTAGATCTAGGCAATAGAGCTACAACCCCCATTATCACAGATATGACACCTGTCACACGCCCTGCTGACTACTTACTCAACAAAATCACAGGCACAACAGTAACAGGTGATTGGGATAGTACATTAAACCTATCTATCGTAGCAGGTAAGCTAGTACATAGCGGTTATGGTCGCATACGCTCATTGGAGATTAATTGATGAAAGA
>DAIPIF010000425.1:0-1174 GCA_036770925.1 Psychrobacter sp. | reverse complement strand
ATGACCGTGCAACACTGGCAGAAAAAGGCTTAACGATATTTTTTACTCAAGTCTTTCGTGATAACTTTTTTCATGCTGATATGCATCCGGGTAATGTGTTTGTAGAGACACCGCCGGTTAAAACGCTCACTGCAGATATGACAGCGGTTGACTTGGGGTATGAGCCACGCTATATCGGGCTTGATTGCGCCATTATGGGTACGCTATCAAAGGATGATCAGCTCATTGTCGCGCGGATGTTATTGACGGTAATGAATAACAACTTTACCGCGATGGTTGATATCGTCAGCCGTGCCGGTTGGATACCGCCCAATGCCGATAAGCACGCCCTGATGCGCGATATGCAGCGCACTGTCGGTCCGATGCTGCAAAAATCTATTAATGATATCGACTTTGCGGGCGTATTGATGCAAATTTTAGATATCGCGCGCCGCCATCATATGAGTATTCCGCCGCAACTCATGCTACTACTGAAAACCTTGGTGCATGTCGAAGGACTGGGTCGCGATTTATATCCTGATCTTGATATCTGGTCACTGGCTAAGCCTATTTTAAGCGGCTGGATTAAAGAGCAGCTTGACCCAATGCATCATTTAAAACAGCTACGTGAGCAGTTACCGGAGCTATTATTATCCACTATGGATATTCCAAAACTACTTGAGCAAAGCTTACAAAGCCTTGCTTCACAAGGTTCGCGCCAAGACAGTCAACTGCGAGAAATACAGCAGATTCGCGCCGACATGCTCAATGACCGTCGCCGCGACTGGATAACCTTAGCCAGCTTTGGAGTCTGTATTGCTATTGCGACCCAAGTCGGTTGGTTTGCGCCGCTGTTTTATTTATTGGCAGTCATGAGCGTTATTTGGCGTATCTTGGCGTAATGGTCTGCTATTATTTTAAGATAACTTTTCTTGCAACCGCGCTATTGATACCACTAAAAATATTATTTAGGATTTATTTATGTCATTGTCTAACCCGCCGCTTCACCCTACTACACCAGATTACAGCGCGGCTATCCATGCCTTGCAAACACGCTTTGGCAAACAACTGAGCCTGAATAAAACCATACGTGAGCAGCATGGTCATACCATGACGTGGCTTGCCAATCAGCCACCCGATGCGGTATTGACCGTGCAGGATAAACACGAGGTTGCTGCTGCGGTTGAGATTTGCA
>DAIPIF010000424.1:0-1175 GCA_036770925.1 Psychrobacter sp. | reverse complement strand
AGTTTTGCTGGAAAGGCGCGCGTCAGTACACCCTAGACCGTAAGCAGTTTGGACGTCCACTAGCAGCCACGCAGCTTGTGCAGCTAAAGCTTGCCAATATGCAGACTGAGATTGCGCTTGGCCTACAAGCAGCATTACGTGTCGGTCGTCTAATGGATGAAGACAATGCAGCGCCTGAGATGATCTCACTTATCAAGCGTAATAACTGCGGTAAGGCACTCGATATCGCGCGTGTTTCTCGTGATATGCATGGTGGTAATGGTATCTCAGATGAGTTCCACATCATTCGCCATGTGATGAACCTAGAAGCGGTTAATACTTATGAAGGTACGCATGACATCCATGCTCTGATCCTAGGTCGTGCACAGACTGGTATCCAAGCGTTCTTTTAAGGGTAGTTAGCTAATAACTGGGTATTTAGCTAATAACTAAATGTTAGCCAACTACTATTAGCACATTTTTACGTTATTACGTACGTTACTGTTTGGCTTTTTACGAAGCGATTTATAGGCAGTAGCGTACGTTTTTCAGTTGTTATTCATCATTTATTATTCCGCTTTTTTTATCGAAAATTAAATAATGAATAACAGTTTAATGGTAATAATAGCAAAGCACACGTGACACAATAAGGGATTATTATGACTGCCACCATCAATGAATCTTCACAGCCTGAGAATGTTAATAATGCTACTGGCAATGATGTGCCACAAGGGGCATTGCAGGGTATCAAGGTACTGGACTTGTCTCGAGTGTTGGCCGGCCCCTCTTGTACGCAAGTGCTCGCTGATCTCGGCGCAGAAGTCATCAAGGTCGAGCGTCCGAAGATAGGTGACGAGACACGCCATTGGGCGCCGCCTGCATTTAGCGATGAGACGTCTGCCTATTATGCCACTATTAATCGCAATAAAAAATCATTGACGGTCGATATTACCACACGTGCGGGACAGAAGATTATTAAGCAGCTTGCTGCTGATAGCGATATCGTGGTCGAAAACTTTAAGGTCGGTGGTCTAAAAAAATACGGCTTAGACTATGACAGTCTAAAACAAGAAAATCCGCGCCTGATTTATGCGTCCTTAACAGGGTTTGGTCAGACAGGGCCTGATGCCAAGCTGCCTGGTTATGATTACATTATTCAAGGCTTATCAGGGCTGATGAGTATCACAGGTCCGAGT
>DAIPIF010000423.1:0-1186 GCA_036770925.1 Psychrobacter sp. | reverse complement strand
TATGATGTCTCCAGTCTTAAGTCATTCTTTTTGGCAGGTGAGCCACTCGATGAGTCCACCGCCAGTTGGTTGACTAAGCATCTGGGCGTGCCGATTTTAGACCACTATTGGCAAACAGAGTCAGGCTGGCCTATCTTGAGTAATACCCCTAAATTCAATCATAAACCACATAAGCAAGGCTCGCCGGGTTATCCGATGTATGGCTATGATGCCCATGTTATTAATGAAGAAACGGGTGAGCCTTGTGCAGCAGGTGAAAAGGGCTTGCTAGCGATTAGTGCGCCGCTACCGCCTGGTTGCTTGAGCACCGTATGGCGCAATGATGAGCGTTTTGTCAGTAGTTATTTTAAATTATTTGATGGCAAGCAGTACTCGACCTCCGATTATGCCGTGACTGATGAAGACGGCTACTTTTACATCCTTGGGCGTACTGATGATGTGATTAATGTCGCGGGTCATCGCATAGGCACGCAAGAGATTGAGGAAGCGATTAGCACCCATCCAGATATCATAGAATGCGCGGTAGTCGGCATTAAGGATGAGCTAAAGGGTGAGTTGCCGATTGCTTTTTGTGTCATCAGAGACCATGAGCAAGTGGTTGGTACTGAAAACCGCTTCCGCATTGAGCAGCAAATTATCGGCGCGGTGGTCAAGTCGCTTGGCGGTATTGCCCGTCCTGCCGCGGTTTATTTCCCGCAAGCCTTGCCAAAAACGCGCTCAGGCAAGATATTGCGCCGCTCCATTCGCGCCTTGGCAGAAAATCAGCCAACGGGCGATATGTCAACGCTCGATAATCCTAGCGCGATTGATGCCGTCAAGCAGTCCATGAAAGATTATTAATACAATAGTCGTTTTTAATACAGGCTTATACGCTAAATAATAATAAAGCTCATAACTATTTATGGGCTTTATTGCTATGTCTGTATGTCTGATAGCTGTGTCTAACCGTTATGTTTCATTGCTAGATTAGCTAATGGAGTAAGCGGCTCAATTATCGTATCTGAATTATCTCGCTATTAAGTGGTTAAATTTCAATAAAGCACTTGACCGCAAATTCAAATTATTGTTATAGTCAATAACGATACGGAATCAATCATTTTAAATAAAAGACGCTGCGCCGCGGTAGTCTTGTAAACAAGATAAGGATATCTTATGCACCACGTTAAACAGCTCATCAATGGTCAAT
>DAIPIF010000422.1:0-1191 GCA_036770925.1 Psychrobacter sp. | reverse complement strand
CCCCCCAATAAACCTAGCCAAACTGAAAGCCTGATATCTCAGTTTTCATAATTTGTTGTGAGTATATTTTTTCGCCCTTATCTGTTCCTGCTGCGCCTGCAATAACCATTAAAGGTAACAAATGCTCTTCTGCGCCTAACAGATGAGAATCCAATGCATGAGGTGCTTGCGACCAGTCAGAAAGCGCCGCAAAGCGCTCATCTGAATCTGCTGCAACTGTTGTTGTCAGCCACTCGTCAAATATCTCTGATGGTGCCGTAAATTTGGTATCACCATAGCCGCGCATATTATGAAAGCTCATGCCACTGCCAACGATCAACACGCCTTCTTCACGTAATGATGCAATCGCTTGACCTGCTTTTATATGCGCTTTTGGGTCTAGATCATTGCGTAGGGACAGCTGCACCACTGGAATATCCACATCAGGGAACATCAGCTTTAAGGGAATAAACACCCCATGATCAAAACCCCTAGAATGGTCCTGCCTATTGCTTAAACCGGCATCGGTAAGCAACTGACCAATCCGCTCAGCCAATACTGGTGCACCAAGTGCGGGATAAATCAGCTGATAAGTATGCTCAGGGAAGCCGTAGTAATCATAAATCAGCTCAGGTTGCTTGCTGGCCGTTATACTAAACTCCCGCGTTTGCCAATGGGCGCTGATGATCAAAATAGCTTTGGGACGCTCTGACAAACGATTTGAGATACTGATTAAAAAGTCAGCCATTTGATCCCAAGTGTCCGCTGGCTGCCAATCCATAAAGAAGCAAGGCCCGGCACCATGAGGTATAAAAAATACTGGCTGCTTTACTGTGGTTGATTGAAGATTCATGAGCACCATCCCTTTATTTTTATTAAATACTATAAGGACCCATAGGCACGATTCCATTGGGATTCAACGCTTTTATAGAGTAATAGCCTGCTTTGATATGTTGTAAGCTTATCGTCTCTTTGACCCCATCAAGCGCTAGGATTCGTAGCATATAAGCATGGAGCGAAATCATGTCTTTGATCAAGTTACGGTTGCATTTAAATAATCCATGATAAGCGGCATCGAAACGTACTAAAGTCACAAATAGGCGAATATCTGTTTCCGTCAGCTGCTCGCCAAACAGATAGTGGCGACCATCGCTCAGACGCGCCTCAAGCATATCTAAGGTGTCAAATACTTGCTGATAAGCTTCTTCATAA
>DAIPIF010000421.1:0-1200 GCA_036770925.1 Psychrobacter sp. | reverse complement strand
TTTCACCTTTTTTATCGACACCGAGGATTCCGATATCACCCGTATGATGGTGCGCACAAGCATTGATACAACCCGACATGTTTAAGCGGATATCGCCAAGGTCGTAGAGATAATCCAGATCGCTAAACTGTTTCTCGATTTGCTCAGCGATATTATGGGTGGTGGCATTGGCAAGCGAGCAATAATCCCAGCCTGGGCAGACAATCATATCGGTTAAGGTATTGATATTAGGTCGCGCCAGATGTAGCTCAGACAGCTGTTGCCATAGCTCGTATAACTGATTGGTTTGTACGTCAGCGAAGACTAAATTCTGCTGATACGTACCGCGCAGCTCGCCAAAGCTATATTTGTCAGAAAGGTCAGCAAGCGCGTCCATCTGTGACTCAGTGACATCACCTGATGGGACGTATTTACCATCGACTAAGCCTGCTTTTAAAGAGATGACAACGGCGCGGTAACCAGCGACTTTATGCGCCACGGTATTTTGGTTATACCAATTGGCAAAATCCTTATCAGCACTCAATTGCTGCTGCAAATCAGACTGTGCTTGTAGCGCATCAAAGGTCACATAATCAGGTTCACTAAAGAAACTGCTGGCATGCTCAAAGTTGGCATCCGTCAGCGTCAGTGGCCCGTCCTTGGTATGTGCTTCCCACTCAGCATCGACCAATTTGGCAAAGGCAGGTCCGCCCAAGGTATCGACCAAGATTTTGATACGTGATCGGTATTTACTGCCTTTATCACGGCGGCCATGTAGGTTATAAACCCGCAATATGGCATCTAGATAGCTAAGCAGATGCTCGCGTGGCAAAAATTTATTGATTACTTTACCAAGGACTGGGATACGACCAAGACCACCACCAACTAGGACTTCAAAGCCAAGCTCGCCATCCTCATTTTTCTTTAAATGCAAACCAACATCGTGGACTTGCGTCGCTGCACGATCATTATCAGTGCCGATAACGGCAATCTTAAATTTACGCGGCAAAAAAGCAAACTCAGGATGAAAGGTCGACCACTGGCGAATAATTTCGCAATAAGGGCGCGGATCGGCAATCTCATTTTGATGAATGCCGGCATAAGGGTCGGTGGTGGTATTACGGATACAGTTACCAGAAGTTTGGATTGAGTGCATCTGTACCGACGCCAGCTCCGCCAAGATATCTGGCACCTCTTCAAGTTTTGGCCAGTTCAGCTGCA
>DAIPIF010000420.1:0-1201 GCA_036770925.1 Psychrobacter sp. | reverse complement strand
GGTATCGCATGGGGCTCAATGGGCGCGGCTGAATTCTGCTGGCAAGCGGCACGTCAATATACCCTTGACCGTAAGCAATTTGGTCGTCCACTTGCCGCCACGCAATTGGTGCAATTAAAGCTTGCCAATATGCAAACCGAGATTACTTTGGGTCTGCAAGCGGCGCTACGTGTCGGTCGTTTGATGGATGAGGATAATGCCGCCCCTGAGATGATATCGCTTATCAAGCGTAACAACTGCGGTAAAGCGCTGGATATCGCCCGCGTTGCCCGTGATATGCATGGTGGTAATGGTATCTCTGATGAGTACCATGTCATTCGTCACGTTATGAATTTAGAGGCGGTCAATACTTATGAGGGCACTCATGATATTCATGCGCTTATCTTAGGTCGCGCGCAAACGGGTATTCAGGCGTTTTTCTAAACCATTTTTAACGCTAATTTTAAAAGCCCACGATAAGTTTTGACTCACGTACGTGACGGTTCGGCTCTGAATATAGTGCTTGATGGTTGCGTACGTTTTTCGTTTAAGCCCCTTTATTGCGTCTAGAGTCAGAATTTTTATAAAAATGGCAATACCCGCTACATAGTAAGGATTATCATGCATACACTCTCACCATCAGACCATGCGCCACTTGGTAAATCACAGCAAGGTGCGCTCCACGGTATTAAAGTGCTGGATTTGTCACGGGTGCTGGCAGGACCCTCTTGTACCCAAATTTTAGCGGATTTGGGCGCAGAAGTGATTAAAGTTGAGCGCCCCCATCTTGGCGATGAGACCCGCCACTGGGCACCGCCTGCCTTTAGCGATGATACCTCTGCTTATTATGCGACTATTAATCGCAATAAAAAATCCTTGACCGTCGATATCACCACCGCTGAAGGTCAGAAAATCATTAAGCAGCTTGCCGCCAAAAGCGATATTGTGGCGGAAAACTTCAAAGTAGGCGGACTTAAAAAGTACGGTTTGGATTATGAGAGCTTAAAACAGGACAATCCGCGCCTCATTTATGCCTCTTTGACTGGTTTTGGGCAGACAGGACCAGATGCTAAACGCCCCGGTTATGACTATATTATTCAAGGTTTATCAGGGCTAATGAGCATCACGGGTCCTAGCGATGGTGAGCCGCATAAAGTCGGCGTTGCGGTAGTGGATTTATTTGCAGGTTTGCAGCTCACCATCGGGATTCAAGCGGCATTAC
>DAIPIF010000419.1:0-1214 GCA_036770925.1 Psychrobacter sp. | reverse complement strand
CGATCCGCTTCATCGTACAGATCTTTTCTAGCTTCTTGCCATGGTCCTATGTGCATCGTATCCCCAACTTTTAATCGCTTGTAAGTCATTTTACCTAAATCTTTTAGCACCACTCGTGTAGTTTGGAAATAATCTAATTCAAAGTTTATGTCGTCCCAAATGTCGTGCCCCTCATAAAGTTTAGAAATTTTAAAAGGTTGTGCGATAAATACAATTGTGAAAATCAGCGTTTGCCTTTCTTCGTCATCTTCCACATTCACGCTCTTGCACTTAGCGTTGTAGTAATAATCAAAATCATGGCTGTCGACAAGTTGAGTTTCCCCGCTATTCATTAGCCAGTTTGTGATATTAAACTCTTTAACCTTACGTTCGTTTTTTGTCGCGCCGAATATTTGAAACACATAAGTTAGAGTACGACCATTATAGACACGCTCGCCGTTTCGATGCGAAAAGTCTATGTAGCCTTGACGGTATGGCACGCTGATGTGTTGCTCAAATTCTTCTGGCGTTGGGGCGTCACGCTCGATTAGATACATGTCAAAATCTTTTGTTGTTCGACCGCTAAATGACAAGTGTTCTTCTAATTTTATCGATCCGTATTCCTCCATCGTCAGCCCATGCGTTACATCAATGTTGCCATATTTTAAATCTCGCTCATAAGCTTCGTAATCAAAACTCATCGCTTCACCCTCTTGCCTAAATTAATTGCCGACCCCTGCGCTATGTCAAATGCGTGTTGTGTATGTCCCACAAATGCGCCTGTATCTAGCACTAAGTATTGACGTTGGGATAACAATTCAGCAAACATGCTATTTAAACCGTTGTTTTGCACGCGCACGGAAGTTTGTACATCACGTTGGATTGAACCGCCTACGTTAGCTTTAAGCGACCCCACTTGATTGCTCCATGTGTCCCGAATATCGCTTGTCATCGCCTTGACCGCTTGGATTGGTTTATAAGCGTCTCGATTGATTGAGTCTGCGATTGTGCCACCGAAATTAAGTTTGTGGATGTCTCGCAAAGCTCCTTGTTTAGCTGGAGAGAACGGTAGGAACTCACGTATTTTAGCTGTCACATTACCTATAGCACCTGTTACTTTGCTAATAGCTCCCGTGATGCCATCCGCAATCATACCGACGATATTAGCCCCAGCGCTTGCGAAACTGCCGAACCAACCTGTAATTGTATCGATAACACCTTGCATGACATTCCCA
>DAIPIF010000418.1:0-1217 GCA_036770925.1 Psychrobacter sp. | reverse complement strand
CTCGCTTGACACTAAGGAGCCTTTTTGGCTGACACTATCGCCTAACACCTCACGCAGCGCGGCGTGCAGTAAGTGCGTGGCGGAATGATTTTTGGCACTTGCCGCCCGAATACTAGATAAAACTTGCGCCTCTGCGGTTTGCTTAGCAGTGATGCTGCCCATTGTGACCACGCCATAATGAATAATGGCTTGTCCTGATTTTTTGGTATCTTGCACCTCAAACACGCCTGAGCTCGTGCGAATCTCGCCAAGCTCACCAACTTGCCCACCACCCTCAGCATAAAAGGGCGTACGCTCTAAAACCACAACGCCTTCCATGCCCTCACTCAAACTCTCTGCCAAAGCGCCCTCTTGATACAGCGCAACGATGCTAACGTTATCATCGATTAATTGCTCATAGCCGATAAATTCAGTCGGCGTCTGCACCTGAATCACACTGCTATAATCCACGTCAAATTTGCCCGCATCGCGCGCGCGTTCACGCTGCGCTTGCATGTGCTCATCGAACTCATCTTCATTGATAGTGATACCGCGCTCACGGGTGATATCAGCGGTCAAATCCAGCGGAAAGCCATAAGTATCATAAAGCTTAAATGCTGCGGCACCAGATAAAATATCGCCCTCTTGTAAGTCTTCAAGCTCAGTGGCGAGCAGACGCAGCCCTTGGGCTAAGGTTTTGGCAAATTGAGTTTCTTCTTTTTGAATGGCGTTTTCAATGAGGTTTTGTTTGGCGGTTAATTCAGGGTAGGCACTGCCCATCTGCGCCACTAAAGGCGCGACCATTTTATAAAAGAAATCGCTCTCAGCGCCTAGTTTATGTCCATGACGCACCGCACGGCGAATGATGCGGCGCAGCACATAACCGCGACCTTCGTTACTTGGCATCACGCCATCAGCAATTAAAAATGATACCGCACGGATGTGGTCAGCGATGACTTTTAATGACGACTGCTGCTCATTGTCAATGCCTAAAATATCCGCAGCGGCATCCATTAAATGAATGAATAAGTCAATCTCATAGTTACCATGTACGCCTTGCATAATGGCGCTGATACGCTCAAGCCCCATGCCGGTATCGACACTTGGCGCAGGTAGTGGCAGCATGGTGCCGTCTTTTTGGCGATTGAACTGCATAAACACACAGTTCCAAATCTCGATATAGCGGTCGCCATCTTCTTCTGGCGTACCGGGCAAGCCGCCCTCAATATCTGCACCAT
>DAIPIF010000417.1:0-1217 GCA_036770925.1 Psychrobacter sp. | reverse complement strand
CAACCACGCCATAAAAAAGGATTTTATAATGGTAGTGTTAAAAACTCTGTTTAAATGGATATTTTTACCTATTGTAGCGCTACTCATTATTATCAGTTTAGGTTTAGTGGTGACGGGCAATGCTTATATTTTTAGAGGTCTGCAACTCACTTATCTTAAAGGTGAAAATACCGCTAATATCGATGATTATATCGATTTTGATAATCGGACTATCCGCGCCAAAGATACTATCGAATGGGAGAAAGCCCCCAACTTTGCGCAAGTAAAACTCACCCCAACTTTACAAAATGCTTTGGATACTGACGAAACCGTTGCCTTTGCGATTATCAAAGATGGCAAGCTGCTGTATGAGAGCTACTGGCAAGGCTACAATGAGAATTCACACACCAATAGTTTTTCGATGGCAAAAACCATCACAACTATGTTATATCTCAAAGCGGTAGAAGACGGTTATATCGGCAGCGTCGATGAGCCGATTACCAAGTGGTTGCCTGAATACGCGGACAATCAATATGCGCAGAATTGTACCCTCGCAGATTTATCAGCGATGACCTCAGGCTACGATTGGACCGAGGATTATTACTTTCCTATCAATCCTACAGCCGAATCGTATTATGGTCATGACTTGGTCAAGCAAATGGTCAATCGAGATTTTGTGCAAGAATGCGGCGGTCGGTTTGAATACTCCTCAGGTGATACGCAAATGCTTGGCATTGCATTATCACGGGCGCTCGCAGAGCATGGCTATACTATCTCTAGCTATTTAGAAGAGAAGTTTTGGCAACCACTTGGAATGCAAGGTGACGGCTATTGGTCACTTGATGGTTCAAAAAATATTGAGAAGGTTTATTGCTGTTTAAATGCCAGTGCATTGGACTTTGCAAAATTTGGGCAATTGCTATTGAATGGTGGTGAATGGCAAGGTGAGCAACTGCTTAGCAAAGCGCACGTTGATTTTATGATTACGCCCAATGCCGCAGCATTTGCAGAAGGGCAAGCGCAGGTTTACGGTCATTCGGTATGGACGGATATGGACAGTCCGATTCCGTTTTACGCCATGCTTGGTCATTTAGGGCAGCGCGTATTAGTTTTGCCAGAAGAGAACGCGATTATCGTTAGACTAGGTAAACAAAAAGGCTTACCCACTCCAATAGAAGGTTTTCATTTAGAGCCAGATTTGGGTCAATATGTGACTGAGGTGAAGACGATGTTGGATA
>DAIPIF010000416.1:0-1223 GCA_036770925.1 Psychrobacter sp. | reverse complement strand
GTTCAACCATGCCGACCACTTGGTCGCTTTGGTCTGGGTGTACAAGTAACACCACTTCGTAATGTCGCATTTGGACTCCTTACGGATTAGTAGCTATTAACCCTATGTCAATAGCAAGGAGATTTATAAGGTAAGCTGCATCTCACATAAATCGTTAAAGAAAAACAGAAGATAAGCTTAGGTTATAAAGCGCCGTAGTATAACAGTAACCTTATAGGAATACAAAGGTTAATAGTCGCTTATCACTGAGCGACGCTAATGTAGTAGATTATTTGGGTTGTTTCAGTAGTTGGCTATTATCGGCTTTGACCACGATGGTTTTAGCGAGTTTGTCATGCCAGCCAATGTTTTCAGGGCTTTTTGATGCCATATAATAATGCACAGCGATTAAGATAAAGCCTAAAAAGCTGGTAAATGAAAATAATAAATTATAAATGATAAATAATAATAAGGTACGGGTGCCCACAAGCTTGATAAAAGAGGGTAGACGATGGGTCGTTTGATCAACAACTCGGATACCCGTCAGCAGTTTACCCAGTGATTGCCCACGTAAAGTAATAAACACCAGTTGTAGTGCAAATAGACCAAACACCATAACCTGTGACATCATGAGGGTACTGCTTGGGATACTCTCCATGAGGGTCATAGAATACTGATAGGCGGCGTCCATATTTTGGATGTTTTGAAACTTGCTATAGTCCACATCCATTTTGGTTAAGGCGAGTACCAGTGGGAAAATAGCCAATAGATACAGCAGCGCATTAATAGCCGTTGCCAATATTCGTGACATAATCGGCGCGAGTACCACGTTACCTATGACGATATCTTTATTTGATACTGATTTTGCCTGATTTGCCTTGTTGAGCGAGACACTGGGCTTATAATGACGATTGGTGGTCATATCGGCTTTGTTGCCTTTGCTGCTATCAGGCTGAGCGCGTTCAGGCTTGCCATATAATCTATCTATGGAGACCTTATCGCTACTTTGGTTTTGGGTGGTATCGGTGTCTTCAGGGAAGATGGTGACATTGTTAATGATAGAGTCGTTGGCATCAGGCGTGCTTGTTGCTATAGATTGCACTGGACGATAGGCGTATTGATTAGCCGTTAAGTCGCCAAGACGCTGCCACTGGGTTAAGCCCTCATGCCATATCAAATCATCTAAGAGCACTTCGCCAGAGGTGAGCATGATATTGAGCTGATCCAAAGTGTATGGACCGGCT
>DAIPIF010000415.1:0-1226 GCA_036770925.1 Psychrobacter sp. | reverse complement strand
ATGCAACAAGAAACGTCGGAGGGCGTATGAAAGACGGAACGTCCGACGGCGCAGTAATGGGTAGGCCTACAGATTACAACGACGACTTAATTGATGATATTTGCTTACGTATTGCAGATGGTCGAAGTGTTAATAGTATTTGCAATGATGCCGATATGCCAAGCAAGGCGATTATTTATAGATGGCTTGATAAATACCCTGAGTTTGTAGACAAGTATCAAAGAGCTATGAAACAACGTGAGGAGTTTCACTTTGACGAGATGCTTGATATTGCTGATGACGTGTTACCTGAGACAGCAGAGGTCGCTAGAGCCAAGTTAAGGATTGACACTCGTAAATGGGTGCTTAGTAGAATGAATCCTAAGAAGTATGGCGATAAAGCAGATGGCAGCGAGGCTGATGATGATACAGCGCAGCCGATTGAGGTGATTGTAAATGTCAGAGACGCAAGGAAACCCGACGCTTAACGTGCCACAAGCTGAGTTTCTAATGATGCCTAATAAGTTTAGGGCATACGTTGGAGGTTATGGAAGCGGTAAGACCTTTGTTGGTTGTGGTGCTATCTGCCAACACTTCTATAAGCACCCTAAGATAAGCGCAGGTTATTTTGCGCCTACTTATCCACAGATTAGAGATATCTTTTACCCTACGATTGAGGAAGTCGCTTATGACTGGGGTTTACGTGTAGATATAAAGCAAGCGAATAAAGAGGTTCATTTCTATAGTGGCAGACAGTACCGAGGCACTGCAATTTGTAGGTCGATGGATAATCCTAGCAGCATTGTAGGCTTTAAAATTGGTCACGCTTTAGTTGATGAGCTAGATACACTCAATACAGATAAGGCGCGTGAGGTGTGGCGTAAGATTATCGCACGTATGCGGTATAAGGTTGATGGGCTTAGAAATGGCATTGACGTTACGACCACACCCGAGGGTTATAAATTCACCTATGAGCAATTTATAAAAGCCGCCAATGAATCAGATACCAAGCGCAATATGTACGGTCTTATTCAAGCGTCAACGTATGACAACGAGCTTAATCTGCCACATGATTACATTGAATCGCTAAGGGAGAGTTATCCACAGCAGTTGATTGATGCTTACTTAAACGGTCAATTCGTCAACTTAGCGAGCGGTGCTGTTTACCCTGAGTTTGACCGCATACTTAACCATACTGACGAGCTGATATTGCCTAATGAGCCATTGCATATTGGCATGGACTTTAA
>DAIPIF010000414.1:0-1238 GCA_036770925.1 Psychrobacter sp. | reverse complement strand
TATACTGAGCTGGGGTATTTTTAAGGTCAACCTTATGTTCGTTGTAATGCTCAATCTTGTCACTAAGCATCCTATTCCAGATAAAGCGTGTACAGCCGAATGATTTGGCAAAGAATATTTGCTGTTCTTCATTAGGGTACAGTCTTATTTTGTAGGCTTTTAGGATTTGTTTTGGTATGACCATATTATATCACTTAGAGGGCTGCTGATTACGTATTCATCCCACTACTTTAGAAGTAGGGGAGTTCTGCGCTAAGATGTTAAAATACTTTTTTAATTGTTTGCCTATAGTGAGTGTGTTTGAAATAATAGCCCGCAATTAGCGCACGCTGTGTGTGCTTTACTATGACATTGTTTTGCCAAAAATACATTGAGATGAAAAAAATCTATGATCGAATTTAAAGACGTTAGTGTTCGCCGTGATGGCCGTGAATTATTTTCTGGTACTAGCTTTCAGCTGCATCCAGGCCACAAGGTTGGCTTAACGGGCAATAATGGCACAGGCAAATCTACACTATTTGCCTTATTACTGACGCAAATGGGCACAGGTGATACCGAAGTCACCGTCGATCGCGGAGAGGTGAGCATTCCTGATACTTGGCAGGTGGCACATATGGCGCAGGAAGTTGGCGCAAGCGCGCAAACGGCGATTGACTATGTGCTGGGTGGTGACGAAGAGTGGTATGAGCTCAACGAAGCAATGAGCGACTTGAGTAAGGTCAGTGATGAGCAGATTGGAGTGTTGCATCAGCGGTTTGATGAAATCGATGGTTATCGTACGCCCACCAAAGCGGCACAAATCATGGCGGGCCTTGGCTTTAATACGGCGCAACATGAGCTGCCAGTAGAAGGGTTTTCAGGTGGTTGGCGTATGCGTTTGAATCTGGCGAAGACGTTGATGAGCCGTGCAGATTTGTTATTGCTTGATGAGCCAACCAACCATTTGGATTTGGATGCGATTTTATGGCTTGAGACTTGGATCAATCAATTTGAAGGGTTGGTCATCGTCATCTCACACGATCAGGCATTCTTAGATGCCACAGTCGGTCACATCTTGTACGTCGAACAACAAAAAATCACTTTATATACTGGTAATTATCAGCAGTTTATTCGCACCCGTCATGAGCGTATGGCGCAGCAGCAGCAAGCGTATGAGAAGCAGCAAGAAACGCGGGCACATTTAGATGACTTTATTCGTCGCTTCCGTGCTAAGGCCAGTAAAGCCAAGCAAGCACAGA
>DAIPIF010000413.1:0-1243 GCA_036770925.1 Psychrobacter sp. | reverse complement strand
CATTACCTTTTACATTAGTCTTACCTGAGCAAGTACCTAAACTGGTATCGGTCACGCCAACTTGGAATTTTTCATACTCATAACACATGTCATAGCCACCGCCGAACACTAGGACATCAGTGCCTGTGTCCGTACTCGATCTTTTAATCTTCGCTTTGGTGGGCTTGGACCATATCTGACCCATGCGGCTAAAGCCTGTCTTAGCTGGAGTGATCGTGAACATCATGCTTGGGCTGGTTCTGCTCGTCAGGTTCAGACCATAAAAAGCCTCGCCACCCATACGCAGACCACCGTAAGCATAGAGACCTTTATTACCATCCGTCGCGATATTCACGGTGTTATTGGTTAAATCGTATTTATAGTCCGCACTGACTAGCCAAGGCGCATCGATGCCAAAGTTGGGCGAGCCTATCTGCGCTTTGGTTGAATCATCAACTAACGCGAGAGATTTGTTCTTATCTATGAGCATCTCTCTAGGGATGACGACGAAATCTTCTTTCCCGCCATCTCCGCCAGCACTATAATTATCAGCATCTACGAGATGCAGACCACCTTCGCTCGAGCCAAATAACACGTAATCATCACGCATCGCCGTGACCTTACCATCATCATCTAACGTGGCGGAATACGATACCGCAGCTGGCGTTGAGTGAATGGTTGCCCCAACCACCCTAATTTCTTCAGTTGCATTAGCAGTTGTGAGAGTCATATCTTTGACCGCTGTATTCGGCAGATTATTGAATCCTAAGAAGTTCAACAGTCGTTTTAGAGTGATTTCGTCAAAGGTAGCCGTATCGCTAAATGAGGTGGTGGTCAATGCTGCATTGTCTACTACCACTTTGCCCGAGGCATTCACCCCAAACCTTCGTAGTACGGGCGTCGTACCGTTCAAATCTTCGACATATAGTGTTCGGGTCGATGTCACACCAGTTTTTGGGGTGTTCAGTAGCGCATAGAAGCCACCTGACTTCACTTCATTATTGGCACCGCCATAGTCCTTGTCTGACCATAAATCCTGAGTACTTGGGTTTAGGTCGCCGGCTACATTACTAAATAGCTTTGAGTTGCTCTTGCCATAGAGCGTGCCTTCATTTAGGAGGTATTTTTTCATATTACCATCCCAAATGACTGAGTTACCTGCCACATCGGATTGCAAGGTTGGATAGTAGGCAACCGCGAGTTGGCTGTCCGCACGATACGGATCGTCAGGGATAATGATAGTGCCTGAGGGCGTAGAAGGAAG
>DAIPIF010000412.1:0-1247 GCA_036770925.1 Psychrobacter sp. | reverse complement strand
GCTTTGCCGCCGCGTCATAAGCGTAATCGGCATCTCTTTCATGACTTCGACAAAACCCATTAAAAGAGCAGTCAGCATACCTGGTTTGAGTACAGGCAAGACCACTTGACGCCACCGCTGCAGGGGATTGGTGGTGAGTATTTTTGCCGCAGCTTCTTGATTGACAGTCAAGCGCTGTAGCTGACGGTCGATAGGTTGAAAGCTCACTGTCATAAAACGGGTTGAGAGCGCAAGCAGCATGATAATGACACTGCCTGATAATACTTGTTTTGAGGTAATACCAAAGGCGATTAACTGATTATCTAACCAAGCGATAGGAATAAAAACACCGACTGCCAATACCGTACCCGGTACGACATAGCCTAAATTGGCCAGAGTTATCATGAGTTTGGTTGATTTGTCAGCATACTGACGCTTAATCCACGCAATGATAACGGCAAGGAAGGCAATCAGCAGCGTGGTCATACCCGCTATCATCAGACTATTGGTGACAAAATCGATGTAACGCGCATCAAAATCTTGGCGAAAATTCATCGCTGTCCAATACAGAAGCTGTAAAAACGGTATTAAAAACGCAATCAAAAACACGGTCGTACAGAATAACGTCATCGCAATTTTGGCAGCAGTGCTGGTTTCAAAGCGGCGATTGCTGCCTTGGGTCACCGTACTGCCGCGCCGAGCTTGCCAATACTGCTCAAAGAACACCACAACGAACACCACCCCAATGAGCAGCGCGGCCAGTTGAGCGGCAGTGGTTAGACTAAAAAAGCCAAACCACGCTTTATAAATAGCCGTGGTGAAAGTGTCGACATTAAACACTGAGACCGCGCCAAAATCTGCGAGCGTCTCCATACAGGCTAATAACAACCCGCCAATTATCCAAGGCAGCGCTTGTGGTAATGCCAAACGAAGCAGTACCTTACCACGGCTAAGCCCTAACATTTGACCTGCTTCAATCGCCCGCCGTCCTTGTGACAAAAAAGCCTGCCTTGCCAGCAAGTATACATAAGGATAAAACGCCAGAGACAGTATCAGCCCTGCACCCCAGACATTGCGTACTGATGGTATCGCGGTGCTAAACCCCAAGTCACGTAGCCCAGTCTGCAATGGCCCACTAAAATCAACGATTCCCACCGTGACAAAGGCCAGCACATAGGCGGGCATCGCTAGCGGCAACATCAACGCCCACGAAAAAAACCGCTGTCCAGGGAAGCGGTACATACTGGTCACCCACGCCAAGGCAGTAC
>DAIPIF010000411.1:0-1253 GCA_036770925.1 Psychrobacter sp. | reverse complement strand
CTCCCCTGCATTGACCAAAGCGGCTAAGCCGAGCGCGTCATATTGAGTATATTGTTTAAACATAACTGACCTTCCTTGGAAATATCTTATGAGGGATAATGCTGATACCAGCAACACTATACCCATTTTAAATTAAAAAAAGCGAGTCACTCTCGTAACTCGCCCGTTCATTTAGCAGATTTATTGATGGACTGAGGGGTTATATCAGCGTTACATTAGCAGCTCACGCTTGCCACTTTTGCCCATCGAGCTGACCAATCCTGCCTCCTCCATTGAGTCCACGATACGGGCGGCGCGGTTATAACCAATGCTAAATTTGCGCTGGATACTCGATGCCGAAACCTTACGGGTTTCCATAATAAACGCCACGGCATCATTATAAAGGTCATCATCTTCGCCAGAAGGACTGCCGGTACTGCCACTCCCTACGCTCGATAATTCAAAGTTACCTGCCATATTATCAATATAATCGGGCGCACCGCGCGCGCGCCACGCATCACACACACGGTTGACCTCCTCGTCACTGACATAAGCGCCATGCACACGGTCAGGCTCAATTTGCCCCGGTCCTAAAAACAGCATATCGCCATTACCGAGCATATCCTCAGCACCACCACTGTCCAAAATCGTCCGCGAATCCACTTTTGAGTTGACCCGTAGCGCGGCACGTACGGGGATATTGGCTTTAATCAATCCCGTAATCACATCGACCGAGGGACGCTGAGTGGCGAGCATTAAATGAATACCGGCGGCACGTGATTTTTGTGCCAAGCGGGTAATCAGCTCTTCAGCTTGCTTACCCACTTGCATAATCATATCGGCAAATTCATCAGCGACAATCACAATCATCGGCAGAGTTTTGAGTTTGGGCGCTTGACTGATACTAACGTTGTCATTAGGTCGCCATAAAGGGTCAAGCATCGGCGTGCCTGCTTTTTCGGCGGCGATGACTTTTTTATTAAACTCATTAAGCTTACGTACCTTGAGCACACTCATCAGATAATAACGGCGCTCCATTTCTGCCACGCACCATGATAAAGCACTTGCCGCCTCGGTCATATCGGTGACCACTGGGGTTAATAGATGTGGAATATCGTTATAGTTGGCAAGCTCGAGCTGCTTTGGGTCAATAAGGATTAAACGTAGCTCGTTGGGGGTGTATTTGAGCAGCATCGATAGCAGCATCGAGTTGACCAGTACCGATTTACCAGAGCCTGTGGTGCCGGCAACCAACATATGCGGCGCGCGAGCAA
>DAIPIF010000410.1:0-1263 GCA_036770925.1 Psychrobacter sp. | reverse complement strand
CAACTGGCTGGATATTGGCTGCGGCGAGGGCTATTACACGCAGGCGATGGCGCAAACGGGGATGGATGTCTTAGTCGCTGCTGATATCAGTAAGCCCGCCGTTGCCAGTCTGGCTAAGGTGAGTAAAACGGCAAATAGACTGTGGTATCAGCAAAGCGATGAGCAAAAAGGCACACAAAACAATACGCCAAATAAAATGGCCGCTATTTATCCACTAGTGACCAGTGCTGCCAATTTGCCACTAGCGCCGCATAGCATGGCAGGTATTAGCAGTATCTTTAGTCCGATATTGCCAGAAGCCTTTGCAAAAGCTCTGCAAGATAAGGGTTATTTACTCATTGCTAAGCCTGATGTCGGGCATTTAACAACCATACGCGCGGCGTTATTTGATAGTGTGCGCGAGCACGACTCTGATAAGTTTTTGCACGAGCTTGCGCCGTACTTTACACTAATAGCAACACATTACATCAACACGGCGTTATCACTGTCGGCAGATGCCCTCGCTGATTTATTGACCATGACTCCTTATGCTTATCGTGCGCGTAGTGAAAAGCGTCAAGCATTACTGGCAACAGCTAAGACGCAAGCCTTTGACACCGAAGCCAAATTTGTGGTTTATATTTTGCAAAAAACGCGTCCTACAGTATCGGCCCCATAGTAGCGACGATATTATTCCAAATCCGATAGGATAACGGCCAGTTTTTTACCTGTTCAAATAATATTTGTTCAGAGTCTGCGATGTACTGGTATTGGCGCTCAACAATTTTGGCAGTCAGCGCTTCATCGCTAAAAACCACGTTGTTTTCATAATTTAAATCAAAACTACGCAAGTCTAAATTGGTTGAGCCAATGAGACCAATCTCTCCATCGACGGTCAAGGTCTTGGCGTGAAGCAAGCCTGGCTTATACTCATAAATTTTTATCCCTGCTTCAAGCAATTGCCAATAAAAGCTGTGACTGGTGGCGGCGACGACGAAAGAGTCATTGTGCTTGGGGAAAATCATCGTCACCTCTACACCGCGATAAGCAGTGGCACATAGGATGCTGACTAAAGAGTAATCGGGGACAAAGTAGGGGGTCGAGATAATCAAGGTGCGCTGAGCTTGGCTAATCAATGCGCCCAAAAACTGCGGCGTTGTCCCATGACGCTTGGTTGGGCCATCAGCGAAGACTTGCGCGGCAAAGCCTTTTATCTCTCTATCCTCTATCTGAGCTATGCTGAAGAAACCGTAGAGATAAACTTGGTAAACTAAGCGTATTAAC
>DAIPIF010000409.1:0-1264 GCA_036770925.1 Psychrobacter sp. | reverse complement strand
TTTCCATCACTTGCCCAAATGACTCGACCTGCTCCTCAGCTTTATTTAATTGTGCGCGCCCAAAGCTGCCTTGCTCACTGATCTGTACCGCATCAATGCGACAAGCATGACTTTGCAGCTCATCCCATAGCCCAATCTCTTGATAAATCTGTACCGTGCGTCGTGATAATGCCGTATTTCGGCTGTCTAAATAATGGCTACGCGTACTGTCATCATTTGGGCTGATTTTTGGATAGCTCATCTTTTCTAGCAAGGTGCTGGCAATACCATGATGCGCAAGCAACAATGCAAAAGATAAGCCCACGTGACCACCACCAGCGATCAGCACCTGCTGCTCGGTGATTGCCGCTTTTTTTCCTACATTTGATAAATCTGAATCAGTGTTTTGCATCATTATTATTCCCAATTATTATTTCTACTGCGATTTGTTGAGATTGCTTACGATAGACGGTGAATAGCTGCTCAAGACTACCTTTATTTTATAATATTTATCATTTGATGCGTGCTCTAAGCTGAGTTATTGGCCGTTATAATATAAGCCATAGATTACCACAAATTGCGCAAACTTCCGTGTCCTTCACTATAGGTATAACGCTGACTCAACCTTTAAGACCCCTTATGGTCACAAAGCAAAGTATTGATAGCAGGAGTAGCAAACTCCAGGATTGCAATCGTCATACAAAACAAAACTATCCACCTCTGTCTATGGCTTGAAATTTAAAAACTATCAACCATAATGGAAGTAAGATGTTTACTTGTCATCACCCATATAATCAATAACTATTTTTCCGTCATTTTTACTTTTATTTTCTAAAAGCTATAAACCCTTACTGACTATTTTATTTTATCTATTAAGCCCGCTCACCTATTAAAACCTACCAATAGTAGCGGGCACCTAATATAAGGATAATCGCTTGACTGACTCCATGAGCCGCCGTATAAAGTTTGAATCACTGACCCCAGCACAGCTCAAAACCGTGCTTGGCGAATATAATAATCACATGAAATACATTCAAGAACGTCTCAATATTAAGATAAGCCAGCGTCAAGGCGACTTTTGCCTTAGCGGTGATATAAGGGATGTTGAGCGCGGCGAACGTATCATATATAAGCTCGTTGACGAAACCCAAAATTCAAAAGATATCAGTGCAGCAGAGTTACACCTTATCATTCAATCAAGCATCTCACGTGATGAAGACGTAGAAGACGATGAGCAGGTCACGGATAGTAAAGAAGACGCCAATGATTTGGATTCGGCAAGTGA
>DAIPIF010000408.1:0-1270 GCA_036770925.1 Psychrobacter sp. | reverse complement strand
AACCTTGCAAGAGGTTATCCCGTTTCCCAGTGGGCAAGCGTAAGCCGCTATATTTATTTGTCAAAGACACCAAAGCGGGCGATACACATGGCGATAAAATAAAAGGCATCGGGTATGGGGTGGCGACTCAATAAGAAAAAGCCGCTTTGGTGCACATTCACTTGCACCAAACGCCAAAAACCGTTAAAATCGCAGCTTAATTTTCCCGCTGTGGAAAGGCTAAGTGAGCAGAAGTGTGGTGTTAGGTGCTGGAATAAGCCAGTGACGTGATAGCCATATTTAAGATGTCCTTAGTGCCTCAGTTACGTGTGTGTAGCCATCATGCTACTCATACATCGGACATAAAGAGTTTATTATGCGTAAAGATATCCATCCTAAGTATCAAGAAGTATTGTTCCATGACACTAACGCTGACGTGTTCTTTTTGACGCGCTCAACCGTTAATACTAAAGCCACTCGTGAATACGAAGGTGTCGAATATCCATACTATCCACTTGATATCTCAAGTGCTTCACATCCTTTTTATACCGGTGAGCAACGCAAAAGCTCTAACGAAGGTCGTGTGGCAAGCTTCAACAAACGCTTTGGTGCGTTTGGTGGTCGTAATAAAAAAGCGGCTGATGCTGAGTAAGTTTGACAATGTAGTCCTAGTTCATTAGTTTTTTATTATGCTATAAAAAATTGAGCTATAAAAAACCGCTGATAATGTCAGCGGTTTTTTTTGATTTTATATTTAAATAATTTGGATTAGGTGTTTTTATTATCCAGCAAATCGGCAATTAAAGTGCTTAATTGCTGCGCCCAATAGCCATAAGTAATTGGGCTTGGGTGAAAACCATCGCTGGCAAACATCACCGCGCTATCTACCGATTTGCCATTGCCATGCTGCACTGCCATCCGCTCAAAGTCAGCCGCCATGTAATGCACGCCATCGCCATGATATGCTACGCAGACCTGCTGTAACGCCTTATCCATTTTGGTTGATTTTGCGCCCATAAAGTTGTTCAGTGGCGTCGGCAAGGCGGGCATTTGCGCCATGGGTGGCAGACTTGAAAATATCAGCGTTTGTACACCAAACTTCCGCTTGGCAATGCGGATAATCTCTTTGAGCTGCTGCTGCCATCGGTCAATGCTGACGTTTGCTGTGGTGTCATTGACCCCGACACTTAATACCATCACCTTAACGGGCGCATCTGGTATGGGCAGCACGTACAGTCGGCGCAAGATATCAAAGCTGGTATGCCCTGTGGTCGCTTGTAGTGACCAGCTC
>DAIPIF010000407.1:0-1310 GCA_036770925.1 Psychrobacter sp. | reverse complement strand
GCATGGATCGCTAAAGGTGCACAACCTTCAGATCGCGTTGCATCATTAGCAAAAGCTTATAATAAGTCTGTGGCTCAAACTGAAGCGACTGCTTAAGTTTTGGCGACTGCGTACTGATAGCGTGAAATTACGCGAATTAGTCGGCTTAAAAAACATAGCGTAACTGGTCTGACCAGAGTACGCCATTAACTGTTTACTGCTGTTTTTATTTATCAGGTTAAGTTGTTATGTCATCTGCTCCAGACGCCAGCACCCTTACGAAAATTGGTCAACTCAAAAAACCTTATGGGATTAAGGGTTGGTTGTGGGTGTTTAGCGATACCGATGATAGAGCGGCGATATTTGATATGAAACCGTGGTGGATGAAAACCGCGACGGGCATGAAGCCGCTCACTGTAAAAGCGTGGCGTCAACAAGGCACAGGCATTGTGGCTCAATTTGAGCAAATTCCTGATCGCAATGTTGCTGAAACCATGAATGGAGTGACGGTTTGGGTGGCACAAAATGTGTTGCCAGAGACGGGTGAAGACGAGTATTACTGGTCGGATTTAGTCGGTCTTAGTGTCATCAATGAGCAACAGGAGTATCTCGGTGATATCGCTGAGATGTTCAATACTGGTGCTCATGATATCATGCGGGTGGAAGCCACTGCGGATAGTTTAGATAGCGAGCCGCGTCTGATACCTTGGCATAAGCAAACGGTGGTGACAGTCGATATGGCTGCCAAAACCGTACTTGTAGCATGGCAGAGCGACTATTAACGAGTCGTTTTTAAGACGCCTTAACGTGGGATTCAGATGTATTTTGCCGTGATTAGTATTTTCCCTGAGATGTTTGCCTCGATTCGTGAGTTTGGTATCACGGGGCGGGCGGTCACTGGGAAGCAAGTCATCATCGAGTGCATCAATCCGCGTGATTATACCACCGACAACTATCGCCGTATTGATGAACGTCCTTATGGCGGCGGGCCTGGAATGGTGATGATGGCAGAGCCATTGTCACAAGCCATCGAAGATGCCCGCCTGCGCGCCAGTCAACATGGCTGCCGTACGGATAAAGCGCATTGTCCTATCGTTTATATGTCGCCGCAAGGACAGACATTGAGTGAGGATAAGGTGCTTAGTATGACTGAGTATGATGGCATGATTATATTATGCGGTCGTTACGAGGGTATTGATGAGCGCCTACTGTCGCAGTATGTCGATATCGAGATGTCAATTGGTGATTATGTATTAAGCGGTGGCGAGCTACCAGCTATGGTACTGATGGATAGTGTGATACGTCGTCTGCCTGATATTATGGGTGATGAT
>DAIPIF010000406.1:0-1311 GCA_036770925.1 Psychrobacter sp. | reverse complement strand
TCCTGATTTAGCGCCTCACAAGAACGAGTGTCGCTTTGATAACGTGATAAGGCATCGAGGCTCAGCACTAATAATATATTTTGACGGTAACCACGTCGGTATATTTATCTGACTTGCTGAATAGCTACCTAGCATTAAGTCGGAGGTTTCCTGAATTTGACAGCTGTCAAGCACGGCGGCTTGGACAGTAAAGGCAATCGGCGCGACTCCTTGAGATTCTGAGGTACATTGCTGATGATCATTATCAGAGTCGCTAGTGACAAAGGTCAAAGTGCTATTGATACCTGTAAAATGAGCGGTGTAATGACCCGCTAAGGCTAAATTATTATCAGGCAATAACGCTGTTTTTATATTTGTAGTTCGGGTAACGGTGGTATTAGGATTGACGCTGACATTAATCTGACGGTCGGCAAAGACACCGCCACCCATCATCACAAGCGCGCCAGTACCACTGCCATAGGTAGAATTGGTAGCGCGCAGCAACGGGGTGTCATTGCGCCTACCAGCCACCAGTGATTTTGATAGATAAGCCGACCGCAGCGCAAACTAGGCTGCCAGCTTTTGTAGGCAGGGTGATTATCCGTATTTTTAACGAAAATCAAAGAACTCGTAATGAATGTTTTTAGCAGGGATGCCATTTTGCTTCATCAATTTCTGCACTTTTTTTAACAGCCCTTGTGGACCACAGAAGCTAATTTGGATAGTTTTTGGGTCAAATTTATCGACGGCGTGGCGAATGCTATCTGCCATAGCCTCACTGCCACTCGGATTGGCGACGAACTGGACGCCAGATTGGTCAGTCATGTCTTGCATGCGCTCAACACTGGGAAAAGCCCGCGATGGGTCAAAGCAATATACTAAAGTGGCACGTTCAAAATGACCGATGGTTGTATCCTGCTGCCAAGAAATAAATGGTGAAATACCAACTCCTGCACCAATCCATATTTCACGCGCGGCATTTGGCAGCCGTTTAAAATGACCATGAGGCGCATAAATATCAGCCAACATGCCCACTTTAGCTTGTTTATTGAGATTTTTGGTGTAATCACCCAATGCTCGAATGACAAAATGAATATTGCCCGTGTCAGAATGCGCATTGGCGATAGTGAATGGGTGCGGCTCGCGCAAACCTGACTCTTTAAGAGAGATAAAGGCAAATTGACCTGCCTTAAATGGAAACCCTTTACCAACAGGCTCAAATTCCAAGTGTACAGCCGCTTTACCATGAGATATGGACGCTAACTTGTATTCGCCAGCTTTGGCGATAAAAGGATATAACAGCATTTTGTACAGCGCCGCTATCACACCGAC
>DAIPIF010000405.1:0-1311 GCA_036770925.1 Psychrobacter sp. | reverse complement strand
CGCCGTTGGGCTGGTTGCTATGCAAGATACTTATGCTGCCACGCAAAAAAGCCTTATAATCCATTAACTTACGAGTAGAAGCAACCAAAGCTGGCCAACCAGCAGCAGGGTGGGTATAAATAGGAATTTTACGCATGATAGACCTCATAAGCGAATGGCAATAAGTAAGTATGACTGTAATAAAAGTCATTGCCTTAAGCACTACTATATAATGGCTGACCAAAATTTTTTAGTCGCATTAACCATAGATAACAAAAAACCTCAAAGCCATTCATGCGTTTGAGGTTTTTTTAATTTTATAAATCAGCATGACTGATATGTTGTCAGGTTAGCGCATTTAATAACGCGCGTCTTTGGGTTTTTTGCCATTAGGCCAGTCATTTACTTTGCCAGCAAAGTCAGGACGCGGTTGATGGGTAAAAAATTCAGCGACATCGATGGCATCTTGATCACTGAGCACGTTGCCATGACCCCATAGACCTTTGGTTTGAATGCCCATCGGCATATTGTATTTCACAAAAGCCGCCGCTTTATAAGTACGCGCCATGCCCGCACCGATATTAAAGGATTCATCGCCCCATAATGGTGGGAAGACAATATCACCGCGACTGTCTTTCATGCCTTCGCCGTTATCACCATGACAGGTGGCGCATTGTACTTGGTATATTGTTTCACCGCGTACAGGGTTACCGACCAAAGATTCATCGACTTTACCCGCGTTTTGGATATCGACCTTTTGTTCTTTTGGCGTGTTTTGGGATAGCCATTTCATATAGGCCAACATTGCCAGCATTTCAGGAGATTCAGGTTTTAAGGGTTTGCCATTCATCGAACGCTGGAAGCAGCCGTTGATGCGTTTGGTCAAATCAACTTCTTTACCAGCACGTGGCATCACACGTGGATAAAAGTTATAACTGTTGATATACGGGTCACCAAGGGGGATTTTACCTTGCGAGATATGACAGCTATTACAGTTCATTTGCGCGCCGACGTGCTCGGGCAATAAGCGCTTGGTTTCGTTTAATAAGCGCTTACCATAAAATATCTCATCAGCGTTTGGCTCATCCAAGATAGACGTATCTTGCGGCAGCACATAAGTACCGATGTCTTCGTTGGCATCATCCGCGGTGACCAAGCCGTATTTAGGCGCGTTTTGTTCTACAGGCTCGGGCTGTGAGCAGCCACTACTGATAGCGACGATACTAAGCGCTGAAGCAGTAAAGATAGCAGTAGGTAATTTGCGCATGGTCATTTTTTGAGAGATAACGCTAACAATAGCAGGCAAGTTGAGTGGAGAGTTTTTCATTATTT
>DAIPIF010000404.1:0-1315 GCA_036770925.1 Psychrobacter sp. | reverse complement strand
TAGGAAGCGCAATCGCAGCGAGTATCGCAATGATTGCGACGACGACCATGAGCTCGATGAGCGTGAAGCCACGTACACTGGCATAAGCAGGCATGCTCGCCCTACTGTTAATATGCAATTTTTTCATATGCAGTGCCTTATCATCATTCATCTTATTATATGCCGCTATCTTTAAATGGCTTTTGCAGTTGCGATTGCTATTATGCAAGCTCTCTTAGTTGGCACAGCTGTCACCACTGTTATCTAGTATCCTATTAACTATTTACTGCCATTGCTATCATTTACTTTCCTTGAGTTTTCTCATACCACTCCTTGGGCTGTAAGGTATAGCGCTCATTGAATAAGTACTCAACTGCTGAGCCATCACCACCACTAGCCGCTCCAAGTTCAGAAAAGTTTTTTAGGCTTTGTGTCGCTTGATCATAGTATTTTCCGCTTGCATTACCAGCGTTATACTCAATACGATTATCTTTATTGATCCTATCTGCAATGGTTCTAGTTCCAATCAAAATTTTGATATCGGCATTATCTTTATTAAAAGCACCTAATGTGAGTTCTTGGATACCTTGGCCAGCAGGAACATAACCACCGGTACCATTCTTTGAATCACTGTCTGAACAAATTCCGTAAGGGAGACAGTACAGCTGTCGCTCTGAGCCGCCTAAGATGCTTGTCACGCATGACTGCGGCGTACTGTACATTTTGTCAGGGTTGTATACCGTGGTATAAAGAATGCTATTGATGACCACGCTATCGCCAACCCCTTTGTTATACTTGACATTTTGATAGCCATCAAAGCGGGTCAATGGATAATACCAGCCTTTATTGGCACCTCTAATCATTTTATTTTTAACAGTATTTTTGACGTCATTGCTTGGCGTATTACCAAGTTGAGAAGATAGGTCTAATAGCTGACTCTCTGTCAGGTTTGCTATAGCTGCAGTGAAGTTTGTGTCATATAAAGAAGATGAGGTCACATCTGTATCAATGATGCCATAAATGCGATTGGCATCCCCATCACCGGCACGTAACTTAGATAATGGCGCACTTCTATTGCCAGAGATAACATTTACCAGCGCGAATATTTTTCCGGTATTACTGATCGTTTCACCACTAATACCTTCATTGCGATAAAAGCTGACCACAGGGCGCTCATAAAAACGATAAGGCTTGATATGTGTATTTGTATTTGTAGTATTTAAAATACGTGTAACACCCTTGTTAGAAAAGCTATCGACAGCAGTCAAACCAAACTCAGCTGGACGTGCGTTTTCAAAGTCAGCACGGAATACTTGCCCACCAAGGTCGGCGGCAT
>DAIPIF010000403.1:0-1320 GCA_036770925.1 Psychrobacter sp. | reverse complement strand
ATGCTGAATCAGCAGAAAGGGGGAACAAATGAGTAGTTTTGATGTAATAGCGATGCTTAAAGCCAACGTCACTGATTTTAAATCGGGAATGAAAGAAGCGGAAGGAACGCTAACAAGCTTTAAACAGCAGGCTAGTAGCACATTTGAAAATATTGGTGGCGCGATGTCCGGTTTTGGTACCGCGTTAACCGTGGGTGTTACAGCCCCGTTAGTCGCAGCCGGAACACAAGCGTTTCTTTTTGCAGCCGACATGGAAGACGCAATGGGTGCTACTGATCAAATATTTGGTAGCGCGTCAGGCGAGATGAAGAGTTGGGCTGGGAATTTAGAGACGTATTACGGTATCGCTGAAAGTGAAGCCTTGGAGTATGGGAACACCATGGGCGCGATGCTGAAAAATATCGGTGGCTTATCCGATAAAGAAGCGGCGTCAACAGCAGGCAACTTATTAGAGCTAGCCGGTGATTTAACAGCCATGTACGGCGGTACGACAGAATCGGCTGTACAAGCTTTGACCGGAGCGTTAAAAGGTAACAATTCGATGCTAGACAACTACGGTATGGGTGTTAACGAGGCAACCATTAAAGCGAAAGCTTTAGAAATGGGGCTGTCAGATGGTACAAGCGAGTTAACGTTACAAGCCAAACAAGCAGCCACACTCGCGTTGATCATGGAGCAAACAGCAGACGCCCAAGGTCAGGCGGCTCGAGAAGCTGAAGGGGCATCCGGTGGTATGAGGGCGTTGATGACAGAACTAAAAAACCTATCAACCGAATTAGGTTCAGTTCTTTTACCAATCATCACGCCATTTATTCAAAAGTTAAAAGATATGGTCGCGAGTTTTAGAGAAATGACACCAGAACAACAACAAAACATTGTCAAATGGGCAATGATTGCTGCGGCAGTTGGTCCGGTATTGATTGTAATCGGTAAGTTAATTGCGTTTGTACCCACGTTAATAGGCGGACTAAAAGCGTTAGGCGTTGTGTTTGGCATTTTAACTAGCCCAATCGGTTTAGTTGTCGTTGCAATAACTGCGATTGTAGGGGTTATTATTTACTTGTGGAATACCAACGAAGGTTTCAGAAGTGCCGTTATCGCAGCGTGGGAAGCAGTGAAAACGATGGCTTCTAACTTGTGGAGTGCTATAACTACGGCTTTCGGAAACATAGTAACGTCAGTAACGACAGCCGGAACAAATATTGTAACATCCGTGAAAACGGCTTGGGATAACGTGGTAACATCTATTTCAAACGCTGTTAGTAAAGCAAAAACGGCAGCTGGGAATGTCATGCAAGGTGTTATCGATACAATTACAGG
>DAIPIF010000402.1:0-1328 GCA_036770925.1 Psychrobacter sp. | reverse complement strand
TGTAAAGGAATCATCCAATGAGTTTACAAAACACAGCAGTCGCCCCAGTTGACCATGAGTATGAAATCACTATTATTAGATTTTTTACGATTATGGCTGTCGTTTGGGGCATCATCGGCATGGGTCTCGGGGTATTCATTGCTTCGCAGTTGGCATGGCCAGCACTTAACTTTGATATTCCATGGCTGACATTTAGCCGTCTAAGACCACTGCACACTAACGCGGTTATTTTCGCATTTGGTGGTAGTGCACTGTTCGCAACGTCTTATTACATCGTACAACGTACCTGTAAGACCCGATTATTTGCCCCATACTTGGCGTGGTTTACCTTTTGGGGTTGGCAAGCGGTTATCGTAGCAGCGGTCATTACCCTGCCATTAGGTTTAACCTCAACTAAAGAGTATGCTGAGCTTGAGTGGCCTATCGACGTTATGATCGCTTTGGTGTGGATCTCTTACGCCATTGTTTTCTTCGGTACCCTCATTAAGCGTAAAACCTCGCATATTTATGTGGCTAACTGGTTCTTTGCTGCCTTTATTATTACGATTGCATTACTCCATATCGTCAATAGTATGGCGATTCCTGTTAGTGCCTTTAAATCTTACTCGCTATTTGGCGGTGCAACCGATGCCATGGTGCAGTGGTGGTACGGACATAACGCGGTAGGCTTTTATCTAACCGCCGCTTTCTTGGGCATGATGTATTACTTCGTTCCCGTGCAGATTGGCAAACCTATTTACTCTTATCGTCTGTCTATCGTGCATTTTTGGGCATTGATTGCATCATACATGTGGGCTGGTGGTCACCATCTACATTATTCAGCGCTACCAGACTGGACTCAGTCACTAGCGATGGTGTTCTCTATTATCTTATTTGCACCTTCTTGGGGCGGTATGATTAACGGGGTGCTCACACTATCAGGTAGCTGGGATAAACTGCGTACCGATCCCATCATTCGCTTTATGATTGTGGCATTATCGTTTTATGCGATGTCCACCTTCGAAGGTCCAATGATGTCTATTAAGACGGTTAACGCACTATCGCATAACACCGACTGGACAGTGGGTCACGTACACTCAGGTGCACTTGGCTGGGTTGGTATGATTACTATTGGTTCGCTATATGTACTGTTACCTCGTATTTATAACAAACCAAAAATGTATTCTATTAGCTTAATCACCACGCATTTTTGGTTAGCGACAGCGGGAACGATTTTCTATATTGTTTCAATGTGGATCTCAGGTATTGGACAGGGCATGATGTGGCTAGCCACTAACCCAGATGGTACTTTGGTATATAGCTTCGTTGATACTGTTGAATTCTCGCAT
>DAIPIF010000401.1:0-1340 GCA_036770925.1 Psychrobacter sp. | reverse complement strand
CACATGATTTTCTAATGGTTGCTGAATTGATTGAGCGCAGGCATTCAGATGATATCAGCGGTTACATTCAAAAGAGATTTGCTGAGATTGGCGGCGTACCGGCTGCCCTACCTAAATACTTAATATTTCATGCTGAGTTAATGCGCGATAAATCGCTACGCAGACAGTCAGCTAAGATTTTGCAGCAAGCTATAGCTGAGTTAGAGGGCGATACCGACTTTGTGCAAGTAACCGATAGTTTGCAATCAGATTTAATCGCTTTAACCGACAACGAGGAGGATGTCAAAGAAGTCTACACCATGGACGATATGCTTCAAGGGTTGGCAGATAGGATGGGTAAAATCAATGCAGGTGAAAAGCCGTATATAGATTTAGGGTTTCCAGAGCTAAATACCATGGTTCGAGCAAAGGCTGGCAACTTGGTTGTTATTGCCGGTCGCCCATCCATGGGTAAATCACTGCTAGTGGTAAATATTCAGGACTACCTAGCTAAATACACAGAGGGAGAGGATGTGTTTTTTAGTGCTGAAATGGAGGAGGAGGATATTACCAATCGCCTAGCAGCGGCGGAGGCGAATATCGCTATTGATTCAATCACTAACAACGAAATGACAGTGGATGAAAAGGCGCGATTCTTTAGGTTTTTCTCAGATAGAAAAGGCGGTCGTCTAGTTATTGTTAGAAAGCCTGAGATCACAATTTCTCAAATAAGGGCGCACTTAAACAGAATTAAGCGAGAGAAAAGCGGAAAAATATCATCAATCGGTGTTGATTACTTGCAGATTATGGGCGGCTTGGATGGTCAAGATACAGTTAAGAAGATAGGCGTTGTTACTAGAACCCTTAAGGCGCTTGGCTCAGAGTTTAACTGCCCAGTATTTTTGTTATCTCAGTTGAATCGAAGCGTAGAAAGTAGACCAAATAAGCGACCAGTGAATAGTGACTTGCGTGATTCAGGAACGATTGAGCAAGACGCGGATATTATTGCCATGGTCTATCGTGATGATTATTACAACCAGCAAGCAGGTGATAAGACTAAACAGCCGGACGGTATAGCTGAAATTATTATCACTAAGAATCGTAACGGCTCAACTGGAACGGTCAGATTGTTATTTGAGGGTCAATACGGACGTTTTGCAAACTTAATGCCGCATTACCAAGCGGATGAGATACCAAACTACGGGAGTGAGCAAGCATGAGCCAAACAGCATTTAAACCAGTATTCGACGGTTTTATGAAAATCTATCTGCATGACGATGACCCCGACCGGTTAGCAGACAGAGCAGGGTTCACCGGTCAATGGGTTAAATCAAGACGCAAACGGATTATGAAGCGCGACC
>DAIPIF010000400.1:0-1357 GCA_036770925.1 Psychrobacter sp. | reverse complement strand
TTACTTCCGCAACACCATTGTTTTCTAATCGGTTCAGCGTAGGATCTGTAGTGGCATAATAAAATTGGACAGCTTCTAAGAGGTTATAATAACCCAAAGAAGGAAACTAGTATGACCAACAATCGCAATCAATATACCCGAGAATTCAAGCTTGAAGCCATCAGCTTAGTGACTGAGCATAAGCGTAAAATACCTGATGTAGCAAGCTCACTTGGCATTGGCAAATCCACCCTGCAGAAATGGCTGAGTCAGTATCGACAAGAAACGAATGGCCAAGCACCTAAAGTCGGCAACGCTTTAACGGATGAACAACGCGAGCTACAAGAATTGCGTAAGCAGGTTAAGCGACTCACTATGGAGCGCGACATATTAAAAAAGGCTTCTGCTCTGCTGGCCTTGGACAGCCTGAACGGCTATCGCTGATAAGCAAGCTTGCAGAGCAAGACAAAAGCGTCAGTAAACGCCGACTATGTGACTTATTTGGCATCATTAAAAGCAGCTACTACTATGGCACACAGACTAAGCCTATCGATATTGAACGTGTCAAACTCAAAGCCTTGATACGTCAAATATTCAATGACTCCAAACAATCAGCTGGGGCTCGCACCATTGTCGCCATCCTGTGGAATGAGCACAGTATTAGGCTAACGCGTTACTTAGCTGCCAAGATTATGAAGCAAATGAAACTGGTCAGTTGCCAGCTCAAGACCCACAAATACAAGCACGCTGATCAGGAACATAAAACCCATGACAACCTTTTAAAACGCAGATTTAGCCCAACGGCGCCCAACCAAGTCTGGACGGGCGATGTCACTTATATTCGCATTAAAGGCGGCTGGTGTTACCTAGCCGTTGTTTTAGACCTGTACGCCCGTCGTGTGGTGGGCTTTAGTGTCTCAGACTCACCCGATAGTATTCTGACAGGTAACGCTCTGAAAATGGCGTATCAGACGAGACTCAAACCAAGTGGTGTGTTATTTCACTCAGATCAGGGCACGCATTACACCAGTAAGAAATTTGCTGAATCAATCGATGATTGCGACGGTATGACACAGAGTATGAGCCGTCGTGGAAATTGTTGGGATAACGCCCCAACTGAGCGCTTCTTTAGAAGCTTCAAAACAGAGTGGATGCCAAAGGGCGGTTATGAGAATATCGCTGAGGCTAAAAGTGCCATTAGTGATTATATCTGGGGCTACTATCAAACCGTGAGACCGCACACTTTCAACAATTATTTAACACCAGCTGAAACAGAAAGACGTTACTTTAATCAAAACCTCTTATCAGGTGTCCTAAATTAGTTGACCACTACATGTGAACCTTGTTTTATAGTCTTGATGATATACCAGCTCATTCT
>DAIPIF010000399.1:0-1359 GCA_036770925.1 Psychrobacter sp. | reverse complement strand
TTGCTGACATCGCTATGCATGATGCAGCGACTTTCACCGCCTTAGTTGAAAAAGTAAAAGCGGAATTAGCCTAAATATTACCTGTCCTTTAGTGAGACTACGCTTAAGGGTTTCTATAAATGGACAGCACTGATATTCATAAATAGCACGATATTAAGAGAAGCTACCGCTGGTCGGTGGCTTTTTTTATATGAATTATAAGCTAATAGACTCAATATTTAAGCTATTCATCCTTGTTATATCGGCAAGTTAGGATAAATACCTTTACTATTGGGTCAAACTCTTTTGCATACGGCTGATAACCGTTTGGCTATGTTCTCTCTACATTAGGAATGATGCGTCTTATGACTACCTCCGCTGTCACCACCGATTTGTCGGCGCTACCGACCTTATCCACAGAGCTAAGCGAGCTTACTGAGGCTCAGCTGACACAGTTTGCCACGGCTGCTGAAGCTTTAGTTTTACAAGTAACCGATGCCCGTATCCTGCAAGATTTGCGCGTACAGCTAACGGGTAAAAAAAGCCCCTTAACGGGCTGGTCAAAGCAGATGGGTAAGCTTAGTGGCGATGATAAAAAAACCTATGGTGGCTGGTTGCATCAGGTGCGTAGCCGTATTCAAGACGCCTTAACAGCGCAGCAGCAGCAGTTAGAGATAGCCGCGCTCAATGCCAAGCTTGAAAGTGAGCGTATCGATATTACCTTGCCGGCGCGTGGCGCCCAAAAAGGTCATCTGCATCCTGTCACCATGATTACTCAGCGTATGCAGCAGTATTTTGTGCAAGCCGGTTTCAATGTGGCGACCGGTCCTGAAGTTGAGAGCGATTATTATAACTTTGAGGCGCTTAATATTCCCTCGCACCATCCTGCGCGTGCGATGCATGATACCTTCTACTTTGATGCGCACTATCTACTACGTACCCATACCAGTCCAGTACAGATTCGTACGATGGAGCAGAGCGCGCCGCCGATTCGGATTATTTGCCCCGGTCGCGTTTATCGTAATGACTCTGACCAAACTCATTCGCCGATGTTTCATCAACTAGAAGGGCTGATGGTGACGGAATCAAGCACTTTTGCAGAATTAAAAGGCTTGATTAGCGAGTTTCTACAAGCGTTTTTTGCCAAAGAATTGACCGTGCGTTTCCGTCCGTCATTCTTCCCGTTTACTGAGCCGTCCGCTGAAGTTGATATCTTAGATGATAATGGCAAATGGCTTGAGGTGATGGGCTGCGGAATGGTGCATCCACAAGTGCTGACCAATTGCGGTATTGATAGCGATAAATATACCGGCTTTGCTTTTGGTATGGGTATTGAGCGTTTTGCGATGCTGTATTATGGCATTGATGACTTGCGCCTGT
>DAIPIF010000398.1:0-1370 GCA_036770925.1 Psychrobacter sp. | reverse complement strand
CAGTAACGCTATGTTCGCATATACGAACCACCATGTCAAACACTTTTGTTCTAAAAAGCGAACTAATTTACGATAGGCAATAAAAAGCCCCGCAATAGCGAGGCTCTATGATGTTATTTTTTTATATTCGACTATCTATAGCGAGTGTATTTACCGTCAACAATACCCACTAAATTACATTCACCCATTGGCGTTAATCGCTGCTCATGCCAATCAGGATTTAATGGCTTGAGATACATATCATTGTGGCCATCACCCATAACAAGCTGCTTAAACGTGGCATCCGTATCATCATTGCATTGCACCACAACCAAATCCCCGTCTTTTAAATCCCACGGTGTTATGTCTGGCTCAACGTAAATTATTTCATCTGGTTTAAATTCAGGCAGCATACTGCGGCCACGGACAATCAAACCAAAGGCTCTATCCGATAAATGCTCAGGCTTTGGAATCCATTGTATAACGTCATCCATCGTGGTCGGCATGACTTCTATCCAGTCACCTGCTGCCACCCAACTGATAACCGGCATCTTACCAGCCATATTATGATCTAAATCGACTTGCTCAGTGCCTACGGGCGCATTAGTCATGCTACCCACACCCGATAGCAGCCAATCAGTATTGCAGCGCAAATATGCCGCTAATTTGCTCGCATACTCGCCTGATGGCTTGGTATCACCTTTAACCCAGCTACTTATGGTCGCCTTACCCGCGCCAGTTGCTCTTTTTATGTCAGCTTGACTTATCTTTAAGTCAGCCATTCTTTTGCTGATTCTATCTGCTGCATCATTCATCTGTAAGCCTCCTTAGTAGTGTTCGTATATCAAAACATAAAAGCTTGACATAAATACGAACAATGTGTTCTAATATACGAACATTAAGAGAACGGGAATACGAACATGACATTTGACCAGTTACTAAATTACTTTGACGGTCAAAGCTACAGAGAAATCGAAAAGCAAACTGGTATCTCTTTAGCGCAATTGACCTATTACAAGCAACACGGGATTCCAGAGGGCAGACAAGCAATTTTAGAGCTGCAAACTGGGGGTAAATTAAAAGCGGATGTACCGCCACTGATAAAACTACAGGACTTAGAACATGGCTGAACAACAAAAACTCACTGACTCTATACCTTGTCATTTAACCGCTGATTATGCAGAGGCGGTTAAAAGTTTGGCAGGCGCTAAAGACATGAAGCCCAGCAAGTGGCTTAGACAATTAGTGGTAGCTGAGATTAATCGCCAACGCCTACAAGCTCAATCTACATTAGCTGCTACAGCTTGCCTAGCGAACGTTTCGAACGAAACGAACGATGAGGATTATGACGATGAATGAACGCGAAATCGCAGACTGGGAGCGTGAGATTA
>DAIPIF010000397.1:0-1371 GCA_036770925.1 Psychrobacter sp. | reverse complement strand
GTCCCATACGTCCAAAACCATTGATACCTACTTTGATTGTCATAAAATTGTCCTTTATCTTGTCCAAGTGTTATCAGAAAAAAATATTAAAAATGCTTAGGTTTTTTTAAACCAATGTTGTGTGCGGTTGATAATATAAACTAGCGATAACATCACAGGCACTTCAACCAACACGCCGACGACAGTCGCCAGTGCAGCGCCTGAATGTAATCCAAAAAGCGAGATAGCCACCGCAACAGCCAGCTCAAAAAAGTTAGACGTGCCTATCAAACAAGCAGGACCTGCGATGTTATGCGGAAGTTTTAACCACATGGCAGCGATGTAGGCAATCACAAAAATGCCATAAGTTTGAATGATGAGAGGAATGGCAATCAGCCCAATAATTTGAGGTTTACTGACGATGGTTTCAGCTTGAAAGCCGAAGAGCAGAACCACAGTGGCGAGTAAACCTACCATTGACCAAGGTTTAAGCACTGACAATAGATTATCCAGTGCCGCTTTATCACGGCGCTTATTGAGCATATTGCGGGTCAGTACACCAGCAATCAAAGGAAGCAGAACATAAAGCACCACAGAGATGATTAACGTCTCCCATGGCACCTGAATATCGCTAACGCCTAACAAAAAAGCGGTAATAGGCGCAAAGGCAAATATCATGATGACGTCATTAACGGACACTTGTATCAAGGTGTAATTGGGATCACCTTTGGTCAGCTGTGACCAGACAAAGACCATGGCCGTACAAGGCGCCACGCCTAATAAAATCATTCCCGCAATATACTCTTGAGCCGATGCTGGATCCACCAAATTGGCAAAGAAAATATTAAAAAATAACCAGCCTAGACCGGCCATAGTAAAAGGCTTAATAAACCAGTTAATAACGATTGTTAAAAACAATCCTTTTGGATTTTTACCCACATCTTTAATGGCAGAAAAGTCTATCTGTACCATCATGGGATAAATCATGACCCAAATGAATACCGCGATAACAAGATTGACATGAGCGATCTCAAGGTTTGCAACTAACTGAAATAAATCAGGTTGCCATAAACCCATCACCACGCCAAGAATAATACTTAAACCCACCCAGATCGATAGATAGCGCTCAAAAATGCCCATTACGATTCTCTTAATGTTTGATAGTTATTTATTAATTATTTACAAAAACCGGCTCTGTCAGGTCTGTTTTGCATGACATTTAACCGCTCTATCTCACGCTCAATTAAGTGAGTGTTGTTTTCTGTGGTTTTTGCAACCACAATCTTTGCCCATACAGGTAACTCAGGATTGATACGATAAAATACCCACTGACCGTGTTTTCGATCAGTGATGACGTTTGCCTTTTTTAACACAGCAAGATTGCGTGAGATT
>DAIPIF010000396.1:0-1371 GCA_036770925.1 Psychrobacter sp. | reverse complement strand
CCTTGACAACATAGATAGCTCATTGACCACAAGGAATGGTCACTGAATGCAATGATGGTGTCGTTGGTTGCATAGATAGTGCGCTTACAAGCAAGGCTTACTCTTTAGTTGAGATAAGCATAGCTTTGATTGCATGGATTACTCTTTGATTGCATAGAAGTGCTCATTGACAGCAAGGATAATACCCTTGATGTCATATTATGCCTCGTCACACTCAATAGCACTCTCTAATAGGTCATTGAACTTTGCCATGATGGTCACTCTATCACTGTTTGATCTTACCCTTGAATACTCAGAGAGCGACTTGATGCACTGGTAAGACAAACGGTTCTGCTCACCCGCCACACGGCAATGATTGCTGCGGTGTTCGCTGGCAAGACTGTTTATCCAGTCCGATAGGTCAGGACGACTGGCAACGTCTATAATACATTTCAAGGTGGGCGTGGTGGTAGAGCTTTCACCAACATACATGGCGATGGCTAAAAATATCTGCTTGGCATGGTATATCACGTAATAGTCATAATCATTCATTGGATCAGCAAGTGAGAATACGTCATTGGCAATATTAGATAACGCCTCATGCTTAATCGGTATGTGTGGAATTTCAAGCGCTTTTGCAATTTTGAGTGATAAGGTTGTCATAAGGGCATTCCTTTTACTGGTTTATAATTTGGTTGATAAAGAGTATTATAACACTCTTGATGCTGGCAGGGTATTGGCGTTGGCAGCAAAAGGCACTCATTGAAATCAGTTGTTTATTGATTGCAGAGATTGGTCGTTGAGAGCAAGGATATAGGCTGGCAGGTTTGAGTTACTGGAAAATGGTCTGTATTGCCGTTCGTCGGTTATACGAGTTGCCACAGGCTCAGATTGCTATAATAAAATCATCAGTTGGGATTAACCCACTGAAATTACAACAATAGAGGTGCGCTATGGCAGCGATGACGCAAGGGGATAGTAATATGCAAGATATCCTGGAGACACTAAGAGCGTGGCTGTTTGTTGCCGCGATATTTGGTTTTTTCTTTGGTATTTATCACCTATTCAATTCTAGCGAGATATCTACTGATAAAGGAGCGCGAACATATACAAATCTTACAGCTCAGGTGATTGAAGTTAAGGCTATGCCAAAAACCGAACTGACCATAAAATACATTAATACCGCGAATAGAGCATCAAGTGATAATAAAGTAACTCAAAAAGAATATGGTGAATTAGAGGGAATTTACGATGATGCCGTCAAAGATGCTAGGCGGCGAGCACTGACAAGTGCTATCAAAAAATAGCGCTTGTGCTTAGCTACTAAAAACAGGGGTGCTGTGCGGGTTTGGTTTAATTAAAGATAAATAAGCTCATGTCATTCGTCGGATA
>DAIPIF010000395.1:0-1371 GCA_036770925.1 Psychrobacter sp. | reverse complement strand
CTAATTTTAATAAAAGCCTCAACTTCGCCGAAGAATTCAGCTCAAAAATTCCTGCTTTAACATTGCTCACCACGCTGGGCTATCAGTTTATTCCGCCGAGCCAATGCAACGCTATGCGTGCCAGTAAGCTGATAGCGAATCAGGCGAAGGCTAACAAAGCTACTAACCAAGTAGTTTTACTGCCAATCATGCGTGCATTTTTAGCCAAGCAGACCTTTGCGTTTGAAGGCACACCGCATCCTTTATCAGACAGCGCCATCGATAAGATTATGCATGAGCTAAACCCAGCTATGAACTTAGGCTTGCAGCTCGCCAATGAAAAGCTCTATAACGCCATGCTGTACGGCGTAACGGTGACCGAGTTTATCGACGGTAAAAAAACCGCGCAAACCATCAGTTTGATCGATTGGAATAATATCGATAATAATAGCTTTCACGTGACCGAAGAGTTTGTCGTACAAAATAGTGAAGGTACGAACAGTCGTAAACCTGATATCGTCTGTTTTGTAAATGGTCTACCGCTGGCAGTGATTGAAGCCAAACGTCCTGATTCCAGTAGAGAAGGGCAGTCGACCAATGCGCAAGCGGTGTCCCAGCATATTCGCAATCAAAAGCCAAAAGAAATCCCGCATCTGTTTGCCTACAGCCAGTTATTGCTCGCGGTCAATGGTAATGACGGTTTATACGGGACTTGCAAAACGCCTGAGAAGTTTTGGGCAAAATGGGTCGAAGAAGACATACAAGAGGCTGAGTTTAATCGTCTAAAAAACCAAAGGCTCAGTGATGAGCAGCTTAGTCGTCTATTTGATCATCGTCCTGCCTCTGCTAAAAAAGAATACTTATCGCTGATTAATGCTGGTGATTTAGTGATCACCGATCAAGACCGCTTAATTATCAGTCTTTTGCAGCCCCAGCGTTTGCTTGAGATAATGCGCCTGTTTACCTTGTTTGACAAAAAGGCTGGCAAAATTGTTGCCCGTTATCAGCAAGTCTTTGGCATCAAAGCCCTGATTGAGCGTATCAGCAGTTTCGATGAAAAGGGCAGTCGTGAGGGCGGAGTGATTTGGCACACTACAGGCAGTGGCAAATCTTTCACTATGGTGTTCTTCTCTAAAGCTTTGATTTGGTTAGAGGAGCTCGCGAAGTGTCGAATTATTGTTGTCACCGACCGTGTTGATCTTGAAACCCAGTTGAGCAATACCTTTAAGTCGGGTGGTGTCATTACCAGTAAGCGCGATAGTCAGGATGCCATGGCAACCTCTGGTCGCCGTTTAGCGCAGCAAATCGGTCATGGTAATGAGCGCGTTATTTTCTCTATTATTAATAAGTTTGGTTCAGCCGTTAAGTATGACGAATGTTATAACGACAGCC
>DAIPIF010000394.1:0-1375 GCA_036770925.1 Psychrobacter sp. | reverse complement strand
GACCGTCTCTGACTCACAAGGGACGCTGTACGATACAAACGGCATGGATCAAGAAAAAATTAATTGGCTAAAAGAGCAAAAATCGCACAGCAAACCGTTGGCAGAGTATGTGGATGTGTTTGGCGGCGAATGGCTGGCGAAGCAAAAACCTTGGCAGTTTAAGGGTGATATTGCCATTCCATCAGCGACCCAAAACGAAGTCGATGAAGACGATGCCAAATGCATGGTCGAAAACGGTATCAAATACATTGCTGAAGGCGCTAACATGCCTTTGACCGCTGAAGCGATTGATTATGTGCGCTTGCACCGTGTCCATTATGCACCCGGTAAAGCGGCTAATGCCGGCGGCGTTGCGGTATCTGGTCTTGAGATGTCACAAAACTCAGTACGCCAATATCAAACCTTTGAAGAAGTCGATGAGCGCTTAAAGTGCATTATGAAAAATATTCATGATTGCGCCGCTGAAGCGTCAGAGAAATATAACCAAACTGATAACGGTTATATTGACTATATGACCGGCGCCAATATCGTGGGCTTTAAGCGTGTCGCTGATGCGTTAGTGGCTTATGGTATCTTGAACTAATACAGAGCTATAAAGCCCTGTTTATTGTGACTATCCTATAGCACTGCTGTGCCTCTCTTTGATGAGAGGCGCAGTATTTTTTTGGCTAAAAATATGAGGTGGGTCTTTAAATTTACAAAAAAAGCGGATGATTTGTTTCATCTTGCGCACTCATAGATTAACTTTGCTGTTCTGCCATTAAATATGCAGGGTTATATTGCTTAATTATTATCAATTCGTTATTATGTTATGCTTTATATTAATGGTAATCGTTATCATTAACATTTACAATACTGTTTGTATTCAAAAGATTGGTTGAGGCAGTGATGGTCTCTTATTTATCAAAATCGAAGATAAGCAGTCAATATATATGCTATCTCAGTCTTAGGCTTAACAGTAAAATAAAGCGAGTATGTTATGGGTGCAGCAAAACTATCTAGTCAATTAAGCGTATTATCAATGGGTATCGCGGTGGGGTTATGGGCACAAATTGCCAGTGCTGAGGATTTGCCTAGCACCACGTTGCAGAGTATCACTGTCACTGCCAATACTTCTACGCGCGCAAAAGTGCAAGAAGATTCTGTCTATATTGAGAATTATACGCCAGCGCAGCAAGCGAGCCATTTAAGCGATTTTTTAAATGTGGTACCAGGCGTGACTATAGGTGGTACGTCGTCGGTCAATCAGCGCATTCGTATTCGTGGTCTTGAAGATAGCAATCTAAAAGTCACTATTGATGGCGCGCGCCAAGAAGGCAAACTGTTCTATCATATGGGCGATATCACCATTGATCCTGATTTGCTCAAACAAGCG
>DAIPIF010000393.1:0-1383 GCA_036770925.1 Psychrobacter sp. | reverse complement strand
TTGATTTTAATAGTCGTCATAAACTTTAATGACCGTATTCTCTCTCAGTACTATACTCTCAGTATTATTAGTATTTATTAATACTATGTTTAGCTAAAATAAAGGCGTGACCGAGTCGGTTACGCCTTTTTGCTGTTTGCCACCACTGCACACGGACAAGATATGTATCAGCGTGTCAAAGCATTTATCAGTGCTCATATTGAACCGATAGAAACCCAGCTTTGCGGTAGTGCGTCAATGGCTGGCTAAGCACACGCCCACTGATAGTAAAACCTGCGTGATTCATAATGACTGGCGCTTGGATAATGTGGTTTTGGATGCGCGTCATCCGACTGAGGTTATCGGTGTGTTGGATTGGGAAATGGCAAATTTAGGCGACCCTTTGATGGATTTGGGTAGCGCATTGGCGTACTGGATTGAAGCGGATGATAATATTATCATGCAGCAATCGCGCCGGCAGCCGACCCATCTTGAGGGTATGCTGACCCGCGATGAAGTAGTGGCGTATTATCTGGCGCAGACGGATATGCAGATAGATAATTGGACGTTTTATGAAGTCTTTGGCTTATTTCGCCTAGCCGGTATTGTGCAGCAGATTTATTACCGCTACTATCATAAGCAAACCCAAAACCCGACCTTTAAGAACTTTTGGATTATCGTTCATGTGCTGCACGCCAAATGCCTAAAACTACTTGCAAAGTATGAAGGCGAGGCATTATTTATTAGCCATCTACAGCCACATTTGCAAGACAGAGGCGTGGATGCACAGATGCTAGCTAAGCTGCCAAATCCGCTGCAAAAGGTAATTAAAGGTATTTTACCAAAGGGCTACTTTGATTAAATACTCGCGCATTCACTGACTCTTATTGAACCTACGGACAAATGCTTTATGACAACGATTCTTTTGGCGCGTCATGGTCAAGCCTCATTTGGTGATGCCAACTACGATAAACTCTCGGCGCTAGGTTGCCAGCAAGCACAAATGCTGGGGCAGCATTATGCCCATACCCAGCGCCGTATTGATGCGGTATTTAGTGGCAGCTTAGTGCGGCAACAGGACTCAGCGCGCCACTTTTGGCAGGCTTATCAGGCATCGCTAGCAGGTGCTAATAAGGCAGCTGCTAACGCGGCTATTATTGATTTTGATAACCCTGAGAGCTATATTATTCAGGATTTTGATGAATTTAATCATAAAGATATTTTTTTTAAATCAAACCCGACGTTTAGCAGTCAAGCGGCAATCGCCATAGAATTGGCGAAGTCGGCTGATGCGCATCAGTCTCTGGCAGAATGGTTTGATATTGCCATGCAGCGCTGGCATGCAGGCGCCCATGATAATTATATCGAGAGCTGGGTGCAGTTCAATGAGCGTGCCGCGCAAGC
>DAIPIF010000392.1:0-1388 GCA_036770925.1 Psychrobacter sp. | reverse complement strand
ACGCACAGTTTGCAGCAGCCGGGCGCGCGTAGTGATAGTGCAGGTGGACGCCGCGAGCAAATTACTACCCTTGCGCGTGCGGGTATGGCGACAGGCTTGGCAGGCTTGTTTTTGGAGGCGCATCCCAATCCTGAAACGGCTAAATGTGATGGTCCCTGTGCGCTGCGCATGAGTCAGCTGGAGCCGTTTTTGCGGCAACTGAAGCAAATTGATGATTTAGTCAAAGGTTTTGAGGTCTTAGATACACAGTAGCCCAATTTTATAAAACACAGCATGCTCAAAGGATAAGACAATGGCAATCCAAACCGCAAAAGTCAGTATCGAAAATATCGATGACGCTGAAGGTCTTGATAGTGTTATGGTGGCGCTCAAAAATATCACTGGTGTGATTGCCATTGAGCTTGACCCTGCTGGCAGCACTGCCTTGATACGCTATGAAGATACCGACACCAGCATCCATGCTTTTACCGCCGCCATTAGCATGGTGGATTATGTCACCCAGCCGTATCCGATTGATGCGCCGCAAAATCCTGATAATTGGTAGGATAGATGGCGATAGGCTATTAATCTGAATAAATAGCCTTTAAGCAGCGCTTTATTTATTTTTAATAGACCATCACTGCTACTGAGTTATAGCTCTATTTTTTACTCATCCTAACCATTAACCATTAACTATAAGGAGCCTGACATGGCAAACCAAACCCGTATTATTAATATCGAAGGTATGACTTGTGGCGGCTGCGTCCAAAGTGTCTATAATGCTACCGCCGATATCGAAGGTCTTGAGACCATGACCATTGAGCTTGCGGATAATCAAGCGACGGTTACTTTTGATGATAGCTTAACGAGCGCTGAAAAAATCGCCGAAGCCATCGACGATGCAGGTTTTGATGCTACGGTTGCTCAAGCCTAGATGATAATATTTGTTTAAAACAAACCAGCTGCTATAGCTGGTTTTTTGATGCGTACTCGGTGTAGTGTTATAGTGTGCCTAAAGTTTAGCGTTTACCAAAGACCATAAAACCCCTGAAGAGTTCTATTTATGACTAATTCTACCCCCAATGTGACTGACTCCGCTTATGACGTGCAGACGGCTATTGAGGAGGATATCCCATTACAGCCTGAGCGCGCGCATTTGCAGCTAGCGATTGAGGGCATGACGTGTCAGGCATGTGCGTCACGAATTGAGAAAGTGCTGAATAAAAAGTCGGCTATTTATGAGGTCAATGTAAACTTTGCCGGCGAAACGGCGAATGTCGATTATAACCCTGCTGAGACCACGCCTGAGGAAGTGACTGAGTGGGTCAATAAAACAGGTTTTGTTGCCAATCTACAAGCGGGCGATGATTTATTTGCGCAAACGGATAAAGATACCGCGCCTGATTTGC
>DAIPIF010000391.1:0-1389 GCA_036770925.1 Psychrobacter sp. | reverse complement strand
CGTGCAGGCAGATGCGCGACACTTTCAGCGTGAACTATTTGCCCTGCTTGACCGCTAGTAATACTGGTAATCAGCTCACATGCGCGCGCGAGCGCCAGCTTTGGTAATTCAAAATCCACCCCGCGCTCAAAACGTTGCGAGGCATCGGTATGCAGACCAAAACGGCGTGCCCGCGCGGCAATGGCTAGTGGACTAAAAAAGGCACTTTCTAATACGATATTAGTGGTGCTATCAGTGACACTACTCCGCTGACCACCCATGATACCGGCAAGCGCTAATACGCCTTTATCATCGGCAATTACTAGCTCATCACCAGTTAAGGTAATGCTTTGCTCGTTTAATAACATCAAGGTTTCTAGCGGCTGCGCCAAACGCACCTCGATATCACCGACAATGGTATCGGCATCAAACGCATGCAGCGGCTGACCGAGCTCCATTAATACATAGTTGGTCACATCGACCAAAAAGTTATGCGAGCGTAGTCCGGATTGAACCAGTCTATCTGCCATCCATTTTGGGGTATCAATACTGCGATCAATATTACTAATCGACTGTAATAAATAACGGGGGCACGCCTCAACTGCACTAACGGTAACAGCAAGAGTTGCGCCGTTATCCGTTACCGCTACGTTAGTTGGAATCTCAGGCATCTGCATCGGCAAATCGTTAATCACTGATATCTCGCGCGCGATACCGCGTACGCTAAAGCAATCACCACGATTGGGGGTGATAGAGATATCTAAGATTTGATTGTCCAGTCCCAAATATTCACGAATATCCATACCAATCGGCGCATCAGCAGGCAACTCAAGCAGACCGTCGATGCTATCGGTCAAGTCAATCTCCGAGGCACCGCAGAGCATACCGTTTGAGGCAACACCGCGTAGATTACCGTTTTTAATCTTAAAACCTTTTGCATCATCACTTGGCAACACCGCACCAACGGTCGCCACAGGCGCTTTCATACCGACAGTGACATTCGGTGCACCGCAGACGATTTGTAGCAGCTCATCATGACCAATATTAACTTGCGTAACGCGCAATTTATCCGCATCGGGATGCTGCTCGACACTGATAACTTCACCGACCACCACGCCACTAAAGGGACGGGCGACCGCATAGCAGTCATCAATCTCAAGCCCTGCCATGGTTAATTGTTCGGCTAATTGCTCACTGGTATTGGTAGGATTTACCCATTGACGTAGCCATTGTTCACTGATTTTCATAAATATCTCGAATCTGAATTTATAATAAAGATTTTAAAATAAAGGGTGGCGTATTAACGACGACAATCTAGCCAAACTGCTTTAAAAAGCGCACGTCATTTTGGAAAAACAGGCGCAAGTCATCAATGCCATAATACAGCATCGCAAAACGCTCAATACCCAT
>DAIPIF010000390.1:0-1398 GCA_036770925.1 Psychrobacter sp. | reverse complement strand
CAACCCCTTCACCTGCGCGCAGTACTTTAAAGTTAAGTAAAACTTCAGGACTATCACGGATAATACGGGTGGCACTAATCCAGTCGGTAATAGCGATATCATTGATAGCAGTGATACGGTCGCCCGTCTGTAGCCCTTGACGACGAGCCGCCCCCTCGCTCGATAATTCGCCCACAATAGGCTCAATGTGCGGCTGCCACGGCAACATCCCAAAGCTGGTTAACGCGTCTTTACCGGCTGCCGCGTCACCTTGCATAAAATGAGTGACAGGCGCTTGATAGGTGGTGACGGCGGTGGCAGGCTCACTTGATTGCAAGGTAATACTGACATTATCCGTCTCACCCATACGCCCTGCCAAACGATAATTAATCGCCTCCCACGTTTGCACTTCATGCCCATCAATAGCGACGATTTTATCACCGATGGGTAGCTGTGCCATTGCTGCGGGCGTATCGGGTAATACTTGCCCAATATTGGTCGATAACTGCTCTGAGGGGGTCATAAATAACACCCAAAACAGCCCAATCGCAATGATAAAATTCATGATAGGACCGGCGGCAACGATAGCGATTTTCTTCAGCGGATGCTGGCGGTTAAACGCCAAATGACGCTCCTCTGCCGCGACTTCGCCTTCGCGCTCATCGAGCATTTTGACATAACCGCCGAGTGGTAGCATCGAGATACGGTAGTCGATACCGCTTCTTTTACTCGTCCAACCGGTCAGCTTAGGACCAAAGCCAATAGAGTACGTCAGCACTTTGACACCGCACAACCGCGCCACAATAAAATGCCCCCACTCATGCAACGCAATCAGGGGACCTAAGACAAAAACGGCTGCCAATAGCGTTAATAAGAACGTCATAAACCTCTCTTTATTAAATGACACTGGCGTCGCGTAGGATGCTGAATACTAAATAACATAACCATTATTAAAGCATCTTGGCAATCAGTGCTTGTGTATAGCGGCGTGCTTGCGCATCAATCGCCAAAATATCATCGATATCCGCACCTTTATCTAAGGCGGCGACCTGAATGTGGCTCAATGCTTGCTCATTAATATCAGCAATATCCGTTAAGCGCACCTGCCCCTCTAAAAATGCCGCCACTGCCAGCTCATTTGCAGCATTGAGGATGATAGTAGCATGGGTGCCGGCTTGCATCGCTTGCCGCGCCAAGCGCAAACAGGCGAATTTTTGTAAGTCAGGCTCGATGAACTCTAAAGCATTGAGGGCAAATAAATCCAGCGGCTGCGAGCCACTATCGATACGCTCAGGATAGCTTAGCGCATGCGCAATCGGCGTTTTCATATCGGGGCTGCCCAGCTGCGCCAAAAAGCTACCATCGCTATATTCTACCATTGAGTGAATGATACTTTGTGGATGAATCACCACATTTATC
>DAIPIF010000389.1:0-1447 GCA_036770925.1 Psychrobacter sp. | reverse complement strand
GGCTCGACGCAAACCGCGCAGCGTATCAATCAAAGCCTGCATAGTCGCCCACAAGCGAGTGGCGAGTTGCCAGTATTGATTGCCGAAACGGGTGGTCAAAATGCGATGATAGTGGACTCTACCGCACTGCCCGAGCAAGTTATCCTTGATGCCGCCTTATCCGCCTTTGGTTCGGCAGGTCAGCGCTGTTCGGCATGTCGTATCTTGTGTATACAAGAGGACATTGCTGATGAATTAATTGCACTATTGCAAGGGCACATGGCGGAGCTGATTGTAGGTAATCCAACCTATGCCGCAACCGATGTGGGTCCCGTGATTGATGCTGATGCCAAGCAAGCTTTAGAGGCGCATATTGCGCGGATGCAGAATGAGCCGACCGCGACGATATTGGCGCAGACGCCGATGAGTGCCCGCTCGGCAGCTCGTGAGGAGGCGTCAACCTTTGTACTGCCTACCGCGATTGAGGTGCAAAGCATCGATGTGATTGGCGGTGAGCATTTTGGTCCGATATTGCATGTCCTGCGTTATCAGGCGCGAGATTTAGATAAATTGATTGATGCGATTAATGGCACCGGCTTTGGTTTAACTTTGGGTATTCATAGCCGTATTGAGAATATCTCGGAGCACATTGAACGCCGCGCGGTGGTGGGTAATACTTATGTCAATCGTAACCAAATCGGCGCGGTGGTCAACGTGCAGCCCTTTGGCGGTTGTGGTCTGTCTGGCACTGGACCCAAAGCGGGCGGTCCGCATTATGTGGCGCGGCTGATGAAGCTTGTCACTGAAACTCATACTCAATCATCACCGCAAATCGCATAAGGAGTTACAATATGGCGACTGAATTCAAAAAAAACCATGCCCAAGTTTGTGAATCTTGGCGACTACTGGGCGCGCAAAAACGTGCCATATATCTGGAAGCCGCTATTCCACAACTGGCGCTATTAACTGGTGACGCCAACAAAGCGCGGCGCTTATTCACTCATTTATTAAGCGTTGCCCCCAAGCTTGACGAGGTGCAGCGGCTGACAGGGGCAACGGGTGAGTCCAATGACTTATATTTGACCGCCCGTGGCAAAACGATGGTTATCGGCGGCAAGTCTGCAACAACCCTTGCGGTACTCGGTCAACTTATCGCCGCCTTATTGACCGGTAATGAAGTCCTATTGCACTGTCCGACTCAAAGTGAGATGTCTGATGAAGCCGCAAAAGCGCTATATCAGACGGGCATTAGCGAGGATGTGCTCAGCGTGGCTAATGACTCGCAAACCGTTACTTTGCTGCATATTGACCGCTTAGCACAAGTGGCGGTCGCGGGCACTGCTCGTGAAGTGCAGGATATCAGTCAAACCTTGGCACAGACCGATGGCATCTTGACCCAAGTGATTGCCGTTACCGATAGGCAAGGATTGACAGAGATGCTTAGCCCAGATTATCTGTATCGCTTTGT
>DAIPIF010000388.1:0-1455 GCA_036770925.1 Psychrobacter sp. | reverse complement strand
CTAAAATTCACCATACATACTATTATACAATTCATCGGCTGTGGGGTTATAGTAGACATTCAGCAGCGTTTCTAACTTTGTATGCCCTGTTATCTTTGCTAATTGCTCAACGGGCAATCGCTTACTGTTTACCATTCTGCTAATGGCCTCATGCCTTGTATCTCTAAACTGCAAATCATCGACTGTTTTATTTAGATCAGCTTTAACGCGTTTCCAAGCAGACTTAAACGCATCTCTATTAATCGGTATCAATGCGCCTTGCTCAGTAGGCAGACAGCTAAGCAACTTACGCATAGTCGGACTTAATGGCACGTTACGCGGCTTGTCTGTCTTGCTTGTTGGCAAATGCACATGGTTTGTATGTACGTCTAGCCAAGTCATGCCTAATATCTCATTGCGCCTCATAGCTGATTCTAAACCCCATAAAAACGACCACGCCACATATTGACGCGATGTAGTAGGGGTAACGCCTAGTTTGTACTGGCACAAATCAAGCACAGCGTCCACCTCATCGGCTGTAATGCGTCTAAACCTATCTTTGCCATCGGGCGGCTTATTAACGCTGTGGCAGGGGTTAGCATCAATGATAAACAAGTCTTTGACCGCATGAGTAAAGATACCGGACAGATAGCCAAGCTCACGCTTAACGGTTGCGCTTTTAACGAGCTTTAATCTCATATCGCGGTACTTAGTCAAATCAAGTGCTGTCACATCAACAACCATCATCTGAGTAAGCCATGAGTGGTCACGGGGCAATACTCGCTGCATTATCACATCATAATCTTCGCCCTTGCTGCCAGCTCGCACATTCGCATAATGCAAGGTCATTAACTCATGCACAGTAATACTGGTTTTTCGATGCGTCTTTAACTTTTCGCCAGCCGTGGCTTTGAGCTTTTGCTTAGCAGCCCATTGCAAACACTCTTTCTCAGTGTCAAAAGTCGCACTGGCTCGCTCACCGTCAATCATAATCGATATGCGATAAGCATCACCGCGCTTAATCGGTTTGGGTAGTTTCATGGTGTAATCTTGGTGTAAGTAATACCTCAAGATAGCCATATTATGCCAATTATGCAAGATATGACGACAATTAAACCAACAATCAATAGACACAAAAAAGCCGCAAACCTCTGTAGGCTGCGGCTTTATTGACTTGTAAACTGGTCGGAACGGCAGGATTTGAACCTGCGACCACTACACCCCCAGTGTAATTAACATCGTTACTATCAAAGGGCTTGCGGTCGTTTGGTGTAAATTTGGCGTAAATCACTGGTTTTTACGTGGTCTGCCAGTCCGTTTTTTGACACCTGATAGCAACTCACAAGCTGCTACTCTATCATAAACTGCCTTGCCTGTTGTGCCTTGATTAATCAATTCTAATCGCTTGCGTATGGTCTCTTTGCTGATTGACTGATAACGCTCAGATAACCAAGCAACGTCAACATAGTTTGGCAT
>DAIPIF010000387.1:0-1476 GCA_036770925.1 Psychrobacter sp. | reverse complement strand
CGTTGTGGTCTGCGGATGCAACGTTAATACTAAAAACAGAAGAGACTCATGATAGGAATAATACGTGCGGTATTGTCGCTAATTTGCCGCTATTTAGCAAACTTAGCAAACGGCTTCAGTATATATACCGAAGCCTGTGTTCAAACTATCTGCCACTTAAATGGTCGAGCCACTGCAGGATATCATGATAAACCACGCTATGATGCTGCTCATGTAGCACCTCGTGGCGCATATTAGGGTAGATGCGGGTATCTATTTGGCTGAATTTTTGTTTTGCTAACTTACGGGTAACGGCACGCACACCGCGCCCCATATCACCGATAGGGTCATTCTCGCCACTGACAAACAGCATCGGAAAGCTTTTATTAATCGTCAGCGCCCAGCTTTTATGCAAGCCTGACTGCATCAAGGTAAATAAGGTCAAAAAGCCGTTATTAGTAAAGTCAAAACCGGTTAAAGGGTCAGATTCATAAGCTTTAATCACCGCAGGATCTTCACTGAGCCACGCAAATTTGGAAGGGGAGAGGCGCGGACTAAGCTTGCGATTGAGCACTTTATTCATCACGCTAGCAAAGATTGGGTTTTGCTTTTTGGGTGCCGCTTTAGCGAGTATTTTATTCAAGGGCAGCAGCATTTTTACCAACAGATTGCTATCGGAAGTCCCCATAATAATAGCCCCTGCAAAATCTTGCGAATGATGCTTGAGCACTGTACGCACGATGAATGAGCCCATCGAGTGCCCCATAATAAAATGCGGTACTTCAGGATGCTGATTTTTTAAGATATCTGCCATGATAATGACATCTTTTAACAGTGCTTGCACGGGATGTTCATGAGTAAAGAAGCCTAAATCATCGGGTGATTTGACGGTGTTACCGTGTCCAAGTTGGTCATAAGTCGCAACTTTGATACCATTATCTGCCAAAAACTGGGCAAATTTGACATAACGACCGCTGTGCTCTGCCATGCCATGGACGATTAATAACGTCGCTTTTATCTGAGTGTCGCTATCTTTTGGTACAAAAAAAGTATGATGCAGATAATGGGTGTTATCAGAAGAGGTTATTTGTTCGGTACTGTTATGATTTTGGGTACTCATCAGCGTCTCCTTAAAAAGGTCAATATATTATTTTACCAGCCGCTATTATAATGAGTTATTGCTTGGGGCGCTCATAAATCGTTTTAGCCTCTTTGCAGGTTGTTATCAGAGTTATTAAAGCGGTTTATCTTAATGTCGGCAGTTTTACGGGGATTTTTTATTAAAGTGGTTTATAGATAAATCATCGCAAAAATAAGGGCAAATAACGCGCTGTTATTCACCCTTATGCTAGCACTCAGTGATGGCTTTTTATTAGCAGCCAAGCTTGCCTTCTGCCTCAAGTGCTTTTTTGCTACGAATGGGTGCTGGGCAATCTTCGCCATAATATTGACGGTCAGCAAAGTAGCTTGAGCGCACCATAGGACCTGCCCAAATGT
>DAIPIF010000386.1:0-1487 GCA_036770925.1 Psychrobacter sp. | reverse complement strand
TGATAGAGCAGATGACAATGCCATGCCCATCGACCAGCTTCTCCTGTGACATCAAAGCTGATTTTTTGTGCCGGTTGCACCATAATAGTATGCTTGCGCACCTGAAACTCACCGTTAGGCATCCGCAAATCGCTCCACATCCCATGTAAATGCATCGGATGATTCATCATCGTGTCATTGACTAAGGTAATACGCACGCGCTCACCCGGCTTAATATTAACCGGCGTGGCCTCACTGAACTTAACCCCATCAAACGCCCAGATATAGCGCTCCATGTTACCGGTTAAATGTAGCTCGATCTCTCGGGTAGGCTTGCGCTGCTCTACAAATATTGCCTCATCGACAGAGCGCAGCTGGCTATAGTTCAGCACCTCTCTATTAATATTACGCAGGTTGATACCGGGATCATCAAGGTTCATACGTGGACTGTCCACACGCATATCACTCTTAAAATCGTATTCTGTTTTGGCATGCTTAGCTTTATAACCATCAGCACCCATAGCGCCCATCATATCTGCCATGGTGAGCCATTCGATTTTGTCCATAGCAGGCGTTGCTGCACGAGCACCTTCTTTGGTGGCAAGTGTTGCGGCGACATAGCCCGAACGGTCTATGTTTTGGGCAAATATGGTATGCGCATCTTTGGTCGGGGTGACAATGACATCATAGGTCTCAGCCACGCCAATACGAAAATCATCAATCGCAACGGGTGCGACATCAATACCATCGGTTGCCACCACAGTCATTTTGAGACCGGGTATGCGCACATCAAAGATGGTTTGCGCTGAAGCATTGATAAAGCGTAATTTAACGCGCTGTCCTGCCTTGACGATTTGCGCCCAATTAGCCGCGGTGGTTTTGCCATTCATAAGGTAGGTAAATGTGTTTTCACCCGACAAGTCAGTAAAATCAGTGGGCATCATGCGCATCTGATTCCACATTTTGCGCTTATCAAACGCGGTTTTCATATCCGTTTCGGCAATATCAGCAAGCAGTTTTTTGAAGTCTGGCAGATGATAGTTGTCAAAGTCGGCGCGCTGTTTGAGCAGCTTCAAGAGATTATGCGGGTTGCGGCTGGTCCAATCACTAAGCACGATCACATGGTCTTCGTCGATAGGATGACGCTCACGCCCTTTAGGTTCAATCACAATGGCACCCAGCATACCGGTTTGTTCTTGGAAGCCACTGTGTGAGTGATACCAATAAGTGCCTGATTGTTTTAATTTGAATTTATAAGTAAAGGTGCTGTTTGCAGGAATGCCATCAAAGCTAATGCCCGGCACCCCATCCATCTCAAACGGCACCAGCAATCCATGCCAATGGATAGAGGTTGATTCATCCATCTGATTATGAACACGTATCACCACCGTATCGCCTTCACGCATCTTTAGCGTCGGTGCTGGCAGTGAATTATTGATGAGCGTTGCCATGCTCTTTTTACCATTAACAATAGCGGACTGTTTACTGACGTATAAATCAAACTCTTT
>DAIPIF010000385.1:0-1494 GCA_036770925.1 Psychrobacter sp. | reverse complement strand
TTATACCGAGCTGCATGCTTATGGATTTGCGCATAGCATTGAGGTTTGGGATGAGCACAATCAGCTTATCGGCGGTTTATATGGACTCAAAATAGGTCGTATTTATTTTGGGGAGTCGATGTTTCATGTCGCCTCTAATGCCTCAAAACTGGCATTTTGGGGCTTGATGCGCTTATGTGTACAGAGCGATGTCAGCGTAGTCGATTGTCAACTGCCTAATCCGCATCTACTGAGTTTAGGTGCCACCACCCAATCCCGTGCCGATTTTTTGAGCCGACTAGATACGCTTATCGCTGGTCGCTCAGTTCGCTGGCAAAACAACTCGCATCAACCGCTACCGGTCGCCATGCTACATGACCGCGCCGCCCCATGGATATTGACCTCATAAGGCAAACGCTGGTCTTTATTTAAGAATAACCGACTTATCAGTGTACACTATCATAAGGTTAAACTATGACCGTAAACCCCCCTTTTTTACTTATCGGTGCCTTAGCCACTCAAGCAAAAACCACCAAAGATACCGTGCGGCACTATCATGAATTAGGGCTACTCAAATCGCGTAAGCGCCAAGCAGGCTCACGGCTCTATACTGAGTTTCACCCTGAATGTGTGGAGCGCATCAGACTGATTAAAAATGCGCAAGCAATTGGCTTTACCTTGACTGAAATCAAAGACGGTCTAAACAATTATTATGAGGGTCAACTAGATATCGATTTACAGCTGAGTCTCACTCAACAAAAACTATTACAAATCAAAAAACAACAGGATAACGTCAATATCATGGTAGAGCTACTGAGTGCGCGCATCGAGGCTCTTGAGCGTATGAAAGCCGATGATAGCTATGAGTTCTCTATTGAGGAGCATTTAAAGCAAAATCCGCCAGATACCTCTGCTCAAAGATAACTCTGCTCAAAGATAATGCCGCTGCATGATAAGCGCATCTATCGCGGGCAAATTTGCCTGCTGATAATAACCACGCCGACGATGAATCACCGCAAACCCTTGCTGCTCATACAACGCAATCGCAGAATAATTATCGGCACGCACTTCTAACAGCAAGCTTGTTACCTCAATATGGATTAAATCTTGATTTAATTGTGCAAAAATCTTTGAGGCAATACCTTGCCGCTGATAGTCAGGATGCGTGCCTATGCGTAATATCTCTGCTTGCTCAAATATCGCCTGATATAAGCAATAACCCACCACGCACTCATCGATAAACCCAACTATCAGCTGGGTACTCGGCTGCGTGAGTAGCTCAGTGAATGCTGCATACTCCCATGGTTCTTGAGACTGAATGCGTGTTTCTATATCGGCTACCGCTTCAATAACGGATTGAGCATGACTCATACCCACTGACCATATTTTTATACTGAACATCATTTCTCTCTTTAGTCTGACTTAAGCGGTTTTAAACAAACCATCCTAAAGCACTGGGACACAAAAAAGCCGCCCTCAATAAAGAGAGCGGCTTTTGCTAGTGGTGCTCAGTTG
>DAIPIF010000384.1:0-1513 GCA_036770925.1 Psychrobacter sp. | reverse complement strand
GAGCAAGACCGCAAAAGTCACGGCCACACGTGCCGATGGCTCAATTGAGAGCTTTGATGTCAACGTCATGCTACAGACGCCAAAAGAGCGCGAGTACGTGCGTCACGGCGGCGTATTGCACTATGTATTGCGTCAATTGGCAGCTGAGAGTAAAAACGCTGCGTAATTGCTAGTTATATTTAGAATAAAAAAAGCCCAGTCCCAGTTAAAGTAGGGAATTGGGCTTTTTTGTGGATGTATAAATAGGCAAATTACTGATTCTGCACCTGCCATTCAATCTCAGGTTTATTATAACCGCGTATCACTTCCCCGTTAAATAGCATCAATGGCACGCCGCCACCGCCGAGACTTTCATATTGTCGAAAGCCTTCAGCCGAGCGTTCAATATCGTATTCACAGTAGTTGACATTGTGCGCCGCGAGCAGCTGCCTAGTCTGCTCGCAGTAGCCACACCAAACTGCACCGTACAAAACAATATCATTGGTATTAGAGGCGTCACAGGCGACAGAATCAACCGTCACGGTACTGGCATTAATAAGATAAATACAGCCCATGAATACCATCACACTGAGGACGCCTGAAAATACTTTTATAACACTCATAAATCAACCTATCGCTGCTTATCTTTTAAACTCATGGGTAATAATGAGCCATGATAGCATCTTCAATATGGCATTGGGCGCTATGCGTAAAGCTCAGCCCAAGGACTCATAACTCGCTGGGTGCATCAGCGTGCGCGTATTTATCGCCAGCGTAACCCTCAGTCTCTATTGCACCAGTTCGCTAATGACGGTACTATACTTCATTATAATTATCAATATAATGTTATTTTAAGTATTGTCTTTAGATTAGCCTCACTATAGGAGAGAGAAGTGAAAGCGATTGTATTATCATTATTTCTGACGTTTGGTTTAACCTCCCATGCCATCGCAGCAGATACGTTATCTGTCACCCCAGAGTCGGTCTGGAATATGGTGCAAGCAGATGCTGACGAGGTATTATTTGTCGATGTCAGAGACCCTGTAGAGATTATGTTTATTGGTGGAACCGATGCGGTTGATATCAATATTCCGTTCAAGCTTGTCGATCGCACTCAGTTTAATGAGGACAAAGGGGTTTTTATGCTGCATAACAACCCAGACTTTGCGAGTGATATCGAAAAAGCCCTTAAAGCCAAAGGTTTGGGTAAAGACGCGCTGATTGTCACTATGTGCCGCTCAGGCTCTGAACGTGGGAAGCCTAGTGCTGAATACTTAATCAGCCAAGGATTTACCAATGTGAAATATGTTGACCACGGTTTTCAAGGAGATACGCTAAAGGAGGGAGTCATTAAAGGCTTTCGCTTAACCAACGGTTGGCAAAACACGGGATTGCCGTGGTCACCAAAACTAGCCGCTGACAAAATGCATAAGCCTTAAGGTTTGCTATATCTCTGTTAGTACCTATAAAGCACTTATATTATAAATATATTATAAAATCGCTTATGGGCTATTTTATAGATAACAATAAAAAG
>DAIPIF010000383.1:0-1515 GCA_036770925.1 Psychrobacter sp. | reverse complement strand
CAGTGATGGCGAGCAGACCCGTCAGCATTTTGTCACCACCTTTATTGAACATCTGGATGGCGTCGATTTTGAAAAGCGTGAAACGGTTAAAATTCGTAATCGCTATGATGCCAGTGTGCCATCAGTGGTTGGGGCGGTGAGTCGCCAAAAGCCTGTGTTTGTTGACGATGCCAAGTTTTTACGCTCGCAAACCAATCAGCCGATTAAATGGGCGCTACCGGGTCCGATGACAATGATTGATACGCTTTATGATGGTCATTATAAAAGCCGTGAAAAATTGGCTTGGGAATTTGCCAAAATTCTCAATCAAGAGGCGCGTGAGTTAGAAGCAGCGGGGGTGGATATTATCCAATTCGATGAACCAGCCTTTAACGTGTTCTTTGATGATGTCAACGATTGGGGTATTGCTACTTTAGAGCGCGCCATTGAGGGTCTAAAATGTGAAACGGCGGTGCATATTTGCTACGGCTATGGCATCAAAGCCAATACCGATTGGAAGAAAACCTTAGGTTCAGAATGGCGTCAGTATGAGCAAGCCTTTCCTAAATTGCAGCAGTCGAATATAGATATTGTTTCATTGGAGTGTCAAAACTCGCACGTACCGATGGATTTGATTGAACTCATTCGTGGTAAAAAAGTGATGATTGGTGCCATTGATGTCGCCACTAATACCATTGAGACCCCTGAACAAGTGGCAGATACCCTACGTAAAGCGCTACAATTTGTCGATGCGGATAAGCTTTATCCTTCGACCAACTGCGGCATGGCACCGTTATCTCGCCAAGTGGCACGAGGCAAGCTTGAGGCATTAAGCAAAGGCGCCGCAATCGTGCGTCAAGAACTGACGGCGTAGTATTTATCCGCATATCCTCGCTTGTTTAAACTCATGAGTGACCTCAGTTATAAAGGTACTTATATGTACTTTAAGATTTAAAATTTAGGAGTTAAATCATGATTGAAGCCACCGATTATAGAGATGCCATGTCTTTGTTGACCACCGCGGTAAATGTTATTACCACAGAAGGTCACTCGGGTGCGCATGGGTTTACCGCCTCTGCGGTGTGTAGCGTCACGGATACACCGCCAACGTTACTGGTCTGTATGAATCAATCCGCGCGCTCACATGGTCACTTTATGGATAATAAAACCTTAAGTGTCAATGTGCTAGGCGCTCAGCACGAGTCTATATCCAATGCTTTTGCCTCTAAAATGAGCTCAGAAGAACGATTTTTGCAAGGCGCTTGGACGACATTAGCCACAGGCGCACCTATTTTAGAGGACGCGCTCGTTAGTTTTGATTGTGAGATTAAGGACATTCAGCAAGTCGGCACCCATAGTGTCTTTATGTGTCAAGTAATCGCCATTAAACAGGCGGCGCAACCAGATGGCGCTGATGAAAGCTTGGTTTATTTTAATCGCGCTTATCATCAAGTGGGTCAAGTTGCACAAGTAGAAATCGCTTAAAGGTGTGCTTAAGTCAGCGCTTAAGTCAGCGCTTGCCGCCTTAAGTAAACC
>DAIPIF010000382.1:0-1522 GCA_036770925.1 Psychrobacter sp. | reverse complement strand
AAGTCACCTCATTCGTATTGCTATTAACGACTGGAGGTTGGAATCCTTGATAAGTGAGGGCCTTAGCACGCCAGCGCTCTAGCTCTATCTCTAACTGTAGCATTTTTGCTTGCACTTCATTTTCTGCATTGCGTATCGCATATTGGCGATAGCTTGGAATCGCAATGGCAGCCAGAATAGATACGATCAAAATCACGACCATTAACTCAATGAGCGTAAAGCCACGTACACCTTTATGCACCGTCGCATTTGCTGTACTCTCTATATGCAACTTAGTCATATTTGGTGTCCTATTATTAATGTAGGTAAAGCCATTTATCTTTATTAACAACTCATACCATGGGCAACGGCTAATAGTGTAAGCAATTAATTGAATGCTACTAGCTGGCAACGTATTAACCATTCTAACTACTACTTTTTACGTTCGTACCATGCTTTTGGCTGCATGGTATAGCGTTCATTAAATAGATACTCAACCGCTGAGCCATCACCATTGTCTTGAGTGGCCTTGTCTGTTCCTGAATACAAGTCTTTAATATTACTCTCATCTTTGACAGAATCTTTACCATATTTTGCACGATTGGCTGCTTCGATTCGGTCAGCGATAGTAGTTGTGCCGATTAGCACTTTGACATCAGTGTTATCGGCATTATATGCCCCTAGTGCCAACTCTTGGATACCTTGACCCGCAGGGACAAAGCCACCTGTTCCCGATATAGAGGTATCTTCCATACAGACACCATAAGGTAGACAATATATTTGACGTTCAGAGCCGCCTGTTATCTTGGCTGTACAGCTCGCCGTATTGCCGTATATTTTGTCAGGGTTATAGACACTGGTGTAGAGTAGGTTGTTGATCACCACACTATTGCCGATGCCTTTATTGTATCTAACGTTGTTATAGCCATCAAAGCGCGTGAGTGGATAGTACCAGCCATTTTTGCTTGCTGGGATTGCAGCGGTTCCACCACTTTGTGCCTTACCTATCATCGCCGCAATGGCTGCTTCTTTTTTAGCTTTACGAGTTGGGTCGGTGGTTTGGCTAGCTATCTTTGGAATCTCATCGCCCAAGTTGACCAACTTAGCTTCGGTCAGATTGTTTATCGTTTTGGTAAAGCCACTTTTAAATAAGTCTGCATGGGTCACATCATTATCAATGATGCCGTAGACGCGGTTGGCATAGGCGTTATTGTCACGCAGTATGGATAGTGGAGCGCTACGGTTACCTGAGATGACATTGACCATCGCAAAGAGTTTGCCGTTATCAGGTCCTCCCTCTCTACGGAAAAAGCTTACTACTGGACTCTCATAAAAGCGATAGGCAAGCTTTTTATCGGCTGGGGCGGCATTAAGTATGCGCGTCACGCCTTTATTAGCAAAGCTATTGACCGCTGCAAAGCCAAACTGCTCAATACGAGCGTTCTCAAAATCAGCGCGGAACACTTGACCGCCAAGGTCAGCGGCATAGATGTGGTCCATCAGACCATCATTATCACGATCAAGTACGGTAATACCACCCGTG
>DAIPIF010000381.1:0-1542 GCA_036770925.1 Psychrobacter sp. | reverse complement strand
CGGCGGCATAAGCGGCTTGTGCATTGTTTTTTCAAGCAGGTTATCGAAAACAAGTATCAGCGCGGGCAAGGTTGTTATACAGCCTATAAGACCTAAAAGCACACCCTTAGCCATTACAACGCCTAAGTCAAGCCCTAAAGTATAGCTCATAAAGCAGAGGGCGATAAATCCGGCTATTGTAGTAACGGAGCTTCCGAAAACCGAGCTTATAGTCGCCTTTATCGCGTGCGCCATAGCCCGCTGTTTGTCACCCGAATAGCGCGCTTTTTGCTCCTCGTAGCTGTGCCACAGGAATATTGAATAGTCCATAGTGACCGCAAGCTGAAGCACCGCCGCAAGCGCCTTTGTGATATAGGAAATCTCGCCCAAAAAGTAGTTAGTGCCGAGGTTTAAAAGAATAGCCGAGCCGATGCTTAAAAGGAAAACAAAAGGAACAATCCAGTTATCCATAAAGAGCATCATCGCAGCACAGCACAAAAGCACCGCAAGCCCTACATAAATCGGCTCTTCGTGTTCGCACAGGTCTTTAAGGTCGGTCACCACCGCAGACATACCCGTTACAAAGCAGGACTTGCCCGCGGTTTTTCTTATCTCCTTTATCGCCTTCATAGTTTCGTCCGCCGAGGTTGAGGTCTTAAAGAATACCGCCATAACCGTGGAATCTCCCGAGTTAAAGGCGTTGTATATCTCGTCGGGTAAAACCTCTTTAGGAACCGAAATATCCATAAGACTGTCGTACCAGATAACGCTGTCTACATTGTCGATTTTTTCGAGCTTACCCCTAAGCTTAGATATGTCCTTATCCTCCATACCGTCCACGATTACAAAGGAAAAGGCGCCCTTGCCGAAATCCTTAAGCAGTATATCCTGACCCTCTATCGTTTCAATATCGTCGGGCAGGTAACTTAGCATATCGTAATTAATCCGCGTGCCTGCCATTCCGATAACCGACGGGATAATCAGTACCGCCGCGATAATTAAAATCAGCGACCTGTGCTTTACTATCGCCTTTGAAAGTTTAATCATCATAATCCCCTTTTCGTTAAAGCTTTTTATTTTTGATTATTTTTACGGTATATGCGGCGTTAAAAAGATTTTGTATTCCGTCCGCCGCTATGCCTATGCCCACAAGTACCGTCAGCGCTTCGCTCCCGTAGAAGGGATCTGTTATAAGCAGTATTCCGAGTATCGCGCAGATAACAGAGCCTATAAGAATAAGCCACCAGCCCGACAGCCCGAAACGGTAGGCGTCAACAGCGGTTTGAAGCTTAAACACTCCGTCTACCAAAATAAAAATCCCAATAAGCACGGGTAAAAAGGCGATAACATGCTCCGACCTTAAAAGCATTACAAGTCCTGCGATAATCGCAAATATACCAAGCGATAAATCAAACTGAAACGCAAGGTTATAAATATCGTAGGATATATAGCCGAATATCTTTGCCGCGCCGCAGATAACCGCAAGCACGCCCATCAGCCTGCAAAGAAATATTGCCGAGCTGTGGGGACGGATAATAATGTATATTCCCGCCAACGCTGTAA
>DAIPIF010000380.1:0-1547 GCA_036770925.1 Psychrobacter sp. | reverse complement strand
AACGCTCGGCATGGGCTTTCATGCGGTCCATCAATGCAGGACCAGTTAAATCGTGCGCATCGCCCGGCCAGTTATCGACTTCAGTGGTCGTGGTCAGCTGCCCGCCCACTTCCATACCGGTCACCATGACCGGCTTTAAATTAGCACGGGCAGCATAAACGGCAGCCGCATAACCGGCAGGACCTGAGCCTAAAATAATCAATTTTTCGTGGCGTGTGCTTGCGCTATTATTGGTTGTGGTACTCATGAAAATTCCTTGTTGAGTAGGGATGTTGTAAAGGATAAAAATAAAGGCGGCGCTATATTAAAATAAAGCGGCAAATTATGGCGTAAAGCACTGACAATCATGCCCTTATTGTAAGTACTGCCTACGCTAAAGGCTAGTATTAACATAAGGCTTATCGGCATAAAGCGCAAGTTGACTAAAATAAACATCGATATGACTACAATCAAAGCCGACAAAATGGCAGGGTGTGTCTGTGGCTATCGATATAATCGCGCGCAGGGGTTTGTGCGATGGTTTAATACACTTTTTATTCATCACATGGTCACCCCTTGAGCGGTGTATTTGTTATTATATCAGCACTTTATACGCGCATAATTAGGCTTAATTATACGTTGGTAATTCATTAGTATGGACAACAAGGCAGATTTTACGTGATATCAGCACCCATTATTGAGTATCTTAAAAAAGGTATGTTTACGGTTCTTGAGCTAATCGTGGCCGTGTATCTGTTTGTCATTTTATTGACTTATACTGGTAATGACCCGAGCTGGTCACATATCAGTAGCGATATGAACACCATTAATAATATGGGTGGGGCGATGGGGGCATGGTTATCTGACTTGCTCTATAGCTTTTTTGGCTTTGGGGCATGGTGGCTACTTGCCTGTCTGCTTTATGAGTCGCTGCTTATGTGGTGGGATAATAAGCCGACATTATGGTTATTACGGCTGGTGGCTTATGTATTTTTGTTATTAGGTGGCAGCGCTTTAGCCGCACAATTGGTGAGCTTAGTGCAGCACTTTACCCATCCGACTGCGGTAGAGCTACAAGGGGTGGCAGGTGGTATTATTGGGCTTGAGTTGCAAACGCGTTTAGCGCAACTGCTATCAGCGTGGGGCAGTGCGGTGTTTTTGAGCGTATTTGTCCTTATTACGGCTACTTTTGCCTTTAATATCCATTGGTTGAGTGTCTATAATAAGCTCAAAAATTTATCATGGCTGGGCTCTGGCGTAAAAGCGTCTGAAAGCGCGCGGCAGCAGTCTAATGAATCGCTGCTGTCAGAAGATGAGACAGTACAAGGCACGCCCGCTACGTCCGAAAAACTAAAGTATGGGCAATTACCCCTTGAGCTTGCCCCTGCGGCGGCTTCAGGAGCAGCTTCCTCTACAGCCGCTGCCTTAGCGATGGGCGGGCGTTTGAGTCATGCGTTGAGCGATTTTTTAAGCAAGTCAGGTTTAGGTGCGAGTATTAAAGCCAAAGTTGCGGCTGATAAAGCCTTTGCAGCGCAACAAAACCCGCAAGTAGCGCCGCCACCGCAAGC
>DAIPIF010000379.1:0-1552 GCA_036770925.1 Psychrobacter sp. | reverse complement strand
GCAGTTATCTGTAACGACAAAGGTCATAATGATGTCTACCTGTTATTGATTTGGCTGATATGGTGCCTGTATCGTCAGCGCCTACCGCGGCGAGTATGACGGCGATCGCGATACTCAATCGTCGCGGCAGTCTGCTTAATGATGCACCATAAGGGCTAGAGTAACTAAAAAACTAGATTGACTAAAAACAAGCCACATTTTAGCGCCTTTATGCTGATTTGACAATTCCCTTTAGTGACTAATGATATCCTTAAGATGATAGAGCAGATCATGCGCTTGTTTGGGTGTTAAATTGTCAGGGTTGATGGCTGCCAGCTCGTCTTGTAAGCTAAATAGCTGATTTTGCTGTGGAATATCTGCCGCTGCTTGCTCATGGCTTAGAGGGTTGGCCTCTATGGTGGTCAGCGGTCTTTGTTCGTCAAGCTGGCAATTATCCATTCGCGACTTAGCTAAGTCGCTTTTGTCATCAACGGCTTGAGCGTCATCAACGCTTTGAGTATTAGCCACCATCGTTGGATGATCGCGCAAGTAGCGTTTGGCGTCACCAATCACCGATGGCGGAATGCCGGCCATCTTGGCGACATGTAGGCCAAAGCTAGAGCTGGCCGCGCCATCACGGATTTGGTGCAGCAGTAGTAGTTGCCCATCGATTTCACTGGCGGCGACATGGACGTTACGAATACCTTTATTTTGTGCAGCCAATTGTGTCAGCTCAAAGTAGTGGGTGGCAAACAGGGTCAGGCAGCCGATCTCAAGCAGCCGGTTGACACAGGCGTGAGCGATGGCCAGCCCGTCGGTGGTGGCGGTACCGCGGCCGACTTCATCCATGAGCACCAGTGATTTATCGGTCGCTTGGTTTAAGATATTGGCCGTCTCGATCATCTCAACCATAAAGGTAGACTTCCCACCTGCCAAATCATCAGCTGAGCCAATACGAGTAAAGATGCGGTCGATATCACCGATGCGCGCGCTGGCCGCTGGCACAAAGCTGCCACAGTGCGCGAGCAAGACAATAAGAGCGGTCTGGCGCATGTAGGTTGATTTGCCGCCCATATTGGGGCCTGTGATCATCAGCAGGCGCTCAGGATGTCCTTCTTTAGTATTGGCACTGCCCAGCGCGCAGTCGTTGGCGACAAAGGCATGGGCGCGCGCAGGTTTGCTGGGGTGTTGGCTGAGGTTTTGGCTAAAAGTCTGTGTTGCGCCTTGCGCGGCTGGGCTGCTGGTATTATCGGGGTTTAATGCCGCCTCGACCACCACATGGCGGCCTTGCTGGATGTCGATACTGCTCTGGTCGATACGGGTCTGGCTGCTGTTTTTTAACAAGTTGCCATCGTTTGAATCGTTAGTCATAACGGGACGTTGCCAATTATAAAAGGTCGCAAGCTGCGCCCAGTTGCTGAGCACATCTATTTGGGCGATGGCGGCGCTTAGCTGCTGCAATGCGGCCAAATGACTACTGAGTATCGTCAACAGCTCATGATATAGCTGTTTTTCGCGAGCCAATGCTAAGCTTTGTGCGCTTAGGTATTCGGTCTCGACTTCCTTTAGCTCA
>DAIPIF010000378.1:0-1552 GCA_036770925.1 Psychrobacter sp. | reverse complement strand
AGCAGGCTTGGGCTTGGCATTGACGCCTTGCGTCCTGCCCATGCTACCCATTGTGTCCAATATCGTCGCCCGTGAAGACAATCCCACGGTCAAACGCGGTGTGCTTTTGACAGGCAGCTACGCCATTGGGGTAGCCACCGCTTATGGGATTTTAGGTGCGGTTATTGCGGTGTTTGGTGAGTCTTTGGGCATCATCGGTTGGCTACAAAACCCGATTATCTTAATCAGCTTTGCCATTGTGTTTGTACTTTTGGCGTTATATATGCTGGGTGTTTTTAGTATTCGTTTACCCAATGCCATCAGTAGTAAGATGCAGCGCTTGAGTCAAGCAGGAGATAGCAAGCTTGGTAGTGCGGGCGGCAGCCTAATCGCTGGTTTTTTATCTGCGCTGGTGGTGTCACCCTGTGTCTCAGCGCCGTTATTTGGCGCGCTGCTGGCGGTGTCTACCATTGGCAGTCCGCTGCTTGGGTTTGTCGCTTTATTTATGCTGGGTTTTGGTCTGTCCGCGCCGCTGATCCTAATCGGTGCCACTCAAGGCAAAATCATGCCAAAAGCTGGCGCGTGGATGAACTGGGTCAAGCAAGGTTTTGCGTTGCTGCTTTTTGCTGTGGCGCTGCTGCTGATTGAGCGCGTCTTTATCTCGCCTGTCATGCTGGTCGTATGGGCACTTTGGTTTATGGTGCTGGCGACATGGGCATGGAGCTGGCTTGGTAAAGGTCGTATCTTAACCCAAGCGCTGGGCTTAATCGCTGGGATTTGGGCGGCTTGTTTGATGGTGGGTGCCGCTTTGGGTAACGATGACAGTCTGCATCCGCTGGCCTCTTTAAGCGCCGCGCCTATGATGATGACATCTGCAAACGGCGTATCAGGTGCGAGCAATAGCGCCAATGACGCGCACATCACCACCCTTGCTGAGCTAGATGCTATTTTGGCTGACAATCCGAAAGTCATTGTCGATGTGACGGCAGAGTGGTGTGTTGAGTGCCGTATTATAGAAAAAAACCTATTTCACAATCGTCCTGCTCAGATGCAAGACTGGCTGCTGGTCAGACTCGATATCACAGAGACGACAGAGGACTCAAAAGCCATTTTAGCGCGTTATCAGTTGTTTGGGCCGCCAGCTTTACTCTATTATCAAGACGGGCAGTTGGTCAATCAGCAAGTAGGGGAAATCGGGCGTTCGGCATTTGAGCAGACTTTAGAGGCGCTCAATCGCTAATTATCTACATGGATGAATAATAGCTGAAAGGGTGAATATCTCACCTTCAAACTCCCGCCTGACATAACAGCTAATGCTGTATATTTTGCCAATCAAAAGCCAAGCGCCTACTATGTTAGGAGCTTGGCTTTTTTGGTAAGGTGTCTTGGGGTTGGCAGGGTGACCGACTAACTATTTGCTTTTATAGGTATTAAATGTCCTTGTCTGTTTATCTTGTTTGTTTATACAGGCATGGTGCTTGATATAATGGTAACCTCTATTGTCTCTCGCTAGTCAAAAGACCTCTTGCAAAAGTAGCAAAGGGAATTAAAATAAGAAGACACTCATAACTTT
>DAIPIF010000377.1:0-1554 GCA_036770925.1 Psychrobacter sp. | reverse complement strand
AGATAATGGCATATCAAACCCTAAGTCGCCTGATATTTTAGCCTTGTGGCAAGCGCTGCATTTGCAGCAATTACTGCCTATTTTAGCAAAAGTACTCACAGGCAATACGGATACCCAAACCTTAGCCGCGCCTTATTTATCCGTATTGCACCCAAGTATGCCGGCTATTATTCGTCAGCTAGATCCCTCAGGGCAGATTTTTGTAGGACTCAATAATGGGGCGCGTACTATGCTCATTATATTTGCCTATCGTTTGGCACAGCACCATTATTCTAGACTGCCGAAAAATGCTACCTCAAACACCCCTCAGTCTGATAGGGTTGTAGACTTAAGACGGCATGCGCGTTTGATAAATATTGATTTAACGGCGGTGAGTGCGGCGAATTTGCAGTGGTTATTATTGACCGCGCAAAGTCTGAATAGTATTCAGCTATTAGCACTGATTAATGCAGTAAACCCTATCGAAAAAACGGCGCAAAGTCTCTATAATGACCCTCCTGAGAGCGACTATCGCTTATGGCTGAGTACCTTGCATACGGTAATGTTACACGATACGATTATTACGCAGCAGGAATATGACTGCTTGGTGATAATAGCAGAGCAGTGGCTTGGCGTGCGGCAACTGTTTGATTAATATCTCGTTAATGTTTGATTAATTGATTAATAAATAAATAAATAAGACACATTATTGACACCCTTTATAAGTTGAGCCATTTAGTTTTATGAGCGATATTGAAGATTATCCCGTTAGGCAAGCCTCCCAAATGCAGCGATACGAGCAGCAGCAAGTACAGCAACGTCAGGTTTTGGCGCTGATGGGTATTGAGCCGTGGATAAACGTGGACTCGCCCACGATAAATATCGCTAGCATCGAGATGCCGACAAGGGCAGAGCCGGCGGCTTTCATCGTATTGCCATCCGTACCGACTCACAATAGCCCTGTGCAAGCGGATATCCATGAGCGCATCACTACGGATAATATGACCAATCCAGCAGCGCGGCATTCAGAGGTCGGACATTTAGAGCCGCTGCGTGCAGAGCCCGTTACCCCTCAGCCGCTCAATAAAAATCCTCAAATAACGGCAGTTCAGCGTCATCGTCAGCAGCGCCAGATTTTGGCAATGATGGGTATTGAGCAATGGGTACAGCCCACAACGCCTACCTTAAAGATGGCAGATATAAAAACGCTGAGTTTGCCTGAGTCTGGGTCTGAGCCTAAGCCTGCATTATTACAGCCGGCTTTATCTCCTAACCTGACCGCTGATTTAACCCTTAGTACCGCCGCTAACAGCATATCTGGGGCAAATAATAGCCATGTATCTCATGATGTAACCGCAGAGACAGCCGCAGAAGCGCTTCAGCCGTGCTCAGATAACGCTCCTACGTCAGCTATAGATAACGAGTCGCCGCCGCTTGTCGTAGAAGATATGGCGTGCATCGCTGAGGATGGGGCGTTAGCAGCCGCTCTTGATAAAAAGCCTATCTTAGAGAAAGTAGCCCCCTTTGACTTACAAGGAGGGCGTTATGGCAATTGGATATTATTGGTTGATATTC
>DAIPIF010000376.1:0-1558 GCA_036770925.1 Psychrobacter sp. | reverse complement strand
ACTTTGATGCTAGCGCATCTAGGTCTTTTTTTCACCTGCTCTTTGAAATTGCACTTCATGTGTTAATCTAAGTGCCACCTTTTGAATTTGCAAAGCGGTATTATGATAATTTGATTCGGTCAGGCATTGCTGCCTGACTCAAGTAAAACGCTCTCCGATATAGTCGGGCGGTTCAATTTAGACACAGTTAAAAGAATGACTTATCAAAGGTTTCTTTTAAGCTCTTAGGCTCGCGGCGTTTTATGTCATTCAGTTTATGACGAGTCTGCGAGGCTATTTGATATGCTTTTAGACGCGACTGTTGCAAATTGCCAATTGGACGGTTTTCCTCTAAGCAACGAAATGGCGTAAAAGACAAGTGTTCCATAATATCAAAATGACCGTCATCAGGCACATCTTGGCAAGGAATCGTCAGCGTTGCTACCGTCACAAATGGTGCATCTGACTCTTTCCATTCGGTGGTTATCTCTTCAATCGGCTGCTTTTTTAAATGACGACAAAGCTGAATCTGGACATCAAACTGATAATCATGCTCGCGTATTTCATCGATAATCAGCGGGCGAACAGCTTCCTCGCGTGCATTTACATCAAGCTTACGACGGGTGATTTTCTTAGCCGCTGCTTTGGTTGGCGTGACTCTTATCTTTGCCATATAGTCGCCATGACGCACCACGCCTTGTGAATGGAAATCATAAAGTAAGGTGTTTTTTGGCTCAATCGTTGTAAATCCACCAACTGCTTTAAAGGTTTTAAAAGATTCTTTGGTCGGTAACCTTGAGCCATAGTTGGTTAACCAATTAAAAGCCAATTGCGCTTTACCTCTTGCGCCTTTTTCAGTGTATTTTGGTAGCTCTAAAAACAGCTTAGAGATATAAGCATAATCTTCGATTCGATTACAGAAAAACACCGGATGATTGATCAAATTAAAATCAAAGTTAGTGCTGTCTTCTTCGCCTGGCGCTAGTTTTTCACCTGCTACATCAAAGACCTTAATCGCTAAGCCTTGCGCTAAGCCAAGCTTACGATCAGGCGAAACACGCGAGGCACCATTAGAAAAACGGATGACGGCATCATAAATGCCTGATTTGGCATAAAAACCTTGCGCGTATTCAGCAGGCAGATTGTCTAATATCTCAAACCTGGCTTTAAGGGCGCAGTAGCCTTTGGCATGAGCATCGCGCGTATGATAATCGATGTTGCTGGCTTTATCACTTCGAGCGATATAGTTTTTAATATCGTCGGTAATGGTGCGGATATTACGTTCATCTTTTGCGCTCAGTTGAATGTATTTTGCATCATAAGGCACATATTTAGTTTTGAATAATTTTTTTAACATGATTTTGCAGTCCTTTTTTATAATTAGCTGTTCCTGTAAATGAAACGGTATTTTTAAACTTTTAAGACAATTCACTAATCCATTTTAATGCCGATAAGCTTGGGATAAATAAATACTCACCGCCGTACAAGGTATTGAAGGTTTCGATACCCTGATAGCGCTGACGAATAGGGTCAGCAGGTACAGTAAAGGTATCGGCAGCAGCATCTTTATCGCCGTGAT
>DAIPIF010000375.1:0-1570 GCA_036770925.1 Psychrobacter sp. | reverse complement strand
GGGTACTATCAATCATGGGCGCTACTGATAGTCTCTTTAATTCAATGTTATCAAGCATTTAGCGTTAAAGCCTTATTTTACGTGGGGTTGATAATAATTATTATCGTGGTTTTGCGTGTCGTTACATGACTATGCGTGACTTTGCGTGTGTTTATGTTGTACCTTATTTGCACCACAACCGCAAATATGAGAATGGTACAAATGGGAACGATAGCACAGCGTAAAACTAAAGACGGTACAGCTCGTTATAGGGCGGTCATTCGTATTGACCGTGAGGGCTATCCGCCATTTAGTCAATCAAAGACATTTAGCAAACGAGCATTGGCAGCCGCTTGGATTAAAAAGCGTGAAGCTGAGATTGAAAACAATCCTGATATTATGCTCAATCGTGAAACCAAGTCAATGCGATTGCAAGACGTTATTATAAAGTATATTGATGAGCTTGGCGACCAGTTCGGACGCTCGCATAAAATGAGCTTGTTATTAATTAGTCGATTACCAATAGCAGCAAAACAAATCGGTCATCTACGGCGTGAGGATTACACCGCATTTGCCGATGGGCGCTTGTCAGGTAAATATGATGGCTTAGCACCTATCACACCTGCTACGCTCAATGGTGACATGATAGGGCTGCGCTCAGTGCTTAAGCAGGCAAAGCTCGCATGGGGATTAACAGTTAATCTAGCAGAGTTTGAAGATGCGATGCTGGGCTTAAAACACAGCCGCAAAATAGGTGCAAGCAAACAGCGCAATAGAACGCCAACGAGTGACGAGCTGCAAAAACTAACGACTTACTTTTATGCTCGCTTTATGCGTCACAAATCCTATTACCCCATGCACTTGATAATATGGCTCGCAATCTACACGGCAAGACGGCAGGAAGAATTGACGCGGCTAAGGCTGTCAGATTATAAGGACGGCTGGTGGCTTGTCAGAGACGCAAAAAGCCCACAAGGCAGTATCGGCAACCATATTAACACTAAGGTTGGCGATAGAGCTGTGGGCGTGATTAATGCGTTATTAGATACCAAGATGCGCGATACTCTTAGAGTGGGCAATAAGTTGTGGGATAGTGAGCTGCTATTGCCATTAAGCGGTAAAACCATATCATCAAGATTTACTGAGGCTTGCCGTATGCTTGCCATTGAAGATTTACATTTTCATGATCTGCGGCATGAGGCTGCGACTAGGTTATCAGAACAAGGCTTTACCGTGCCACAAATGCAGCAAGTAACTGGTCATGAATCATGGTCAAGTCTGCAACGTTATGTGAGCGTTACGCCTCGCAAATCTGTCTTAGAGTTTGACGAGGCAATGATGGCGGCTATGCTTGCGCGGCAAGATGGTCTTTAGCGGCAATGTCGCTTACCTTGTCAATCCATAGTGCCAATGCTTTAACGTGGACATGATAGGTCGTTGCCTTGCCTTTACCGTTAATCACTACTGGAAATGGCAGGTTGCCCTCACGCGCTTGCTTTTCGTAATGCTTGGCGCTCACATCGTTTAGATAATCAGCTGCTACTAAATCAAGCGGTACAAGTGGATTGAATCCGTACCGCATGATAAGCAT
>DAIPIF010000374.1:0-1575 GCA_036770925.1 Psychrobacter sp. | reverse complement strand
GTGAGCTTGCGCGTGGTAGTATTGACCGTATTATGATTCAAGGTGAAAAAGGCTATGTGATTACCACCTCAGCTGGGGATGAAGCCGTATTAACCATTATGGCAAAACCAAATGCGAAGTTGGGTCTGATATTTTTGGATATCAAACGGGCGGCAAGTGCGCTTGCAAAACTGATTTAAAGATGCCAAAAATGGTTATCTCTCAACCCTGAGATAACCGAAAAAACGAGATATGACCGGTGCTATGGATAGCTCTATCGTTTATAGGGCATAGCACCTATATTAAATAGGTTAAAAATGCTATCAACAATGAAATATGATAAGTAAAGGAGATTACTATGGCAGGTCCACTCTCTGATGCCCAAAAGCCAGACGTGCAAGCTAAAGAAGTGCTAGTGACTTACCATGATGGCGCGACACGTACGGTTTATGATACCGGTGTCGAGCTGCCTTATCCAGACGGTAAAATTATCGTTTCTAGCACGGATTTAAATGGCATTATCACTCACGTTAATGATGCTTTTGTTGAAATTAGTGGCTATGAGGTCGATGAGCTTATCGGTAAGCCGCACTATATTCTACGCCATCCTGATATGCCTAAGGCGGCTTATAAGGACTTGTGGGATACCGCTGCAGCGGGTCAAAAATGGCATGGCTATGTCAAAAACCTCTGCAAAAATGGCGATTATTATTGGGTATATGCTACCGTGGTTCCTAACGTACGCCGTGGTGAGACCGTCGGCTATACCTCCGTCCGTCGTAAGCCCTCCCGTAGTAAAATCGAAGCCGCCACTGCTCAATATAAAGACATGATAAAAAATGAAGGCTAAGAAATGAGTGAACAAACGTACGACATGCTAATCGCCCCTGACTTCTCCCCAGAACGCTTTGCAGGGTGGCATATGTTCAATACCTTGATGCAAAAGCGTGCTGATATTCATATGCATCTCAATACCCCCAACAGCTATACCGAACAAAACGAGCTGATTGAAGCGGGTAATATAGATATTATCTATGCTAATCCCTTTGATGCTGCCGCCTTGATTCGTGAAAAAGGCTATCGTGCCATTGCCCGTCCTATCGCTAAGTCTGATGAGATGGTCATTGTTGCCGCTGCCAAAAGCGAGATGACCACCTTAGAGGATATCGCCAACGGTAGCACAGTCGCCATGGCGGATAACCGCGATGTTAAATTAATTGGATTGCGTTTGCTAGAAGCGGTTGATTTGACTGAAGCTGACCTGAAATGGGAAGTCACGGAGAACTATCAAGCCGCTGCCCGCCAACTGATTAAAGGCGAGGCACAAGTTGGGTTTTTCTTAGCGGAGATTTACCACAGCTTATCGCGCTTAACCAAGATGCAGCTGACCCTACTGATTGAAAGTGATTTGGCTGATATCAGTCACGTATTGCTGATTAAACAGGATTTAGTAGGCGCAGATAAGCTCACTGAGGCTATCTTAAGCTTCCATCATGACGCCGATGGTCAAGAGGCGTTAGCGGAGCTTGGTATTCCGCAAGGCTTTGAGGCGATGGATGAAGAAGGTGCGGAGTTTATGATTGATTTGATGCAGAC
>DAIPIF010000373.1:0-1581 GCA_036770925.1 Psychrobacter sp. | reverse complement strand
CAATAATTAAGATATCTTGATATTGGATTTTGGCCTCTTCGATGGCGCGCAAAGCGATATCAATGGGATTTTCATCGCTACTAGATTGTACAAACTTGGCATTGACCTGCCCCGCCACTTGCTCAAGCTGCTTAATAGCGGCAGGACGATAGACGTCAGCTGAGACCAGCATCACCTTTTTCTTATGGCGCTCTTGCAAAAACTTAGCCAATTTACCCGCGGTGGTGGTTTTACCCGCGCCTTGCAGACCGGCGAGCAGATAGACCACGGGCGGTTTACCGGTCATCTCTAGTTGCTGATTGGCGCTGCCCATCATCTCGGTCAGCTCGTCATGGACGATTTTTACAAAGGCTTGACCCGGTGCCAGCTCTTTGAGGACTTCTGCACCGAGGGCTTGCTCTTTGACGCGTTTGACGAAGTCGCGGGTGACGGGGAGCGCCACATCCGCTTCTAGTAGCGCCATCCGCACTTCGCGCAAGGTGTCTTTGATATTGTCTTCGGTCAACTGTCCAGTACCGACGACGTTACGTAAACTCATTGATAGGCGTTCGGTTAAGGTATCAAACATAAATAATTCTCTATTGTTGTCGGTAGTCAAGGGTTTTTAAATATAGCGCTTTTGTGGACAAAATGCTGCTGATAACGCCATTGCCACAATAATAATAGATATGATTCTCAATGAGACGCTATTTTATGATAAATTGAGGGATTATTCTAATCATACCATTTTAGCATTAACTTGAGCGCCACTGAGTAATAATCGCTACTCGTTGCGCGCTTGCTATTTAATGAGGCATGCCTGTGTTACTTGCATTTGTGATAGCCAGTATGGCTTATATCGCGGTCACCCTCTATCTCGGTTGGGCGCTGACCACTCATCAAACCATCCATAAAACAGTCAGTCTCGGCTTATTACTCGTGGGCATGCTCGCCCATGGCGCGCTGTTATATCCTTATATTTTTACGCTATATGGCTTAAATTTTAATTTATTTAACGTGCTCAGTCTCATCAGTTTATTCTTTTTACTGTTTTACGGGCTGTTTTCGTTATATCGCCCTATCGTCAGTCTGGGCATTTTAGCCGCGCCGACAGCATTTATAGGGATGACTATCGGTTATATCGGGCGCGCGCCTTATCAGCCCTTAACTGATATCAGCTTGGGGCTTGAGGCACATATTATACTATCATTTGCCGCTTACTGTGTGCTACTGATGGCGGCAGTGCAAGCGCTATTTTTACGCCTGCAAATTCGTGAGCTGAAACACAAAAGCATCCATCGCTTTTGGGTCAATAAACTACCGTCACTACAAAGCATGGAAAGCTTATTATTCGATATGATATTGGTCGGCTTTGTGCTGCTCAGTATCGCCTTAGGCATTGGCTTTATCTATGTGGAGGATTTGATGGCGCAACATATCGCCCATAAGACGGTGTTTAGCGTCTTATCGTGGCTATTGTTTGGCTCATTACTGCTGAGAAACTGGCGCGGCGGTCTGCGCGGTAAGCGTGCTGCCAATCTGACTATTTATGCCTTTATACTATTAGCCATTGGTTTTGTGGGCAGTAAACTGGTTTTGGAA
>DAIPIF010000372.1:0-1583 GCA_036770925.1 Psychrobacter sp. | reverse complement strand
GCAAGTATCAGTGCATCAAGTGCAAGTATCAGTGCTGAGATAACCGCCACTCACAAAAAAGGTCAGAGACAAGCTCTGACCTTTTTGTATTTTTTAGCCTAAATAAATGCTCTACAGTTTACATACCACGAGCACGGCGGACGTCTTCGGCAGTGATACCATCACGATTGACCAAATTACCTTCGCGGTCAACGACGTTACCGTCATTATCAATATCTAGCTCTTCACGCTGAATGGTCTCAACGATCGTTTCGGTATGGCGTTCGGTGGTTTTTCCGACGTTCACTTCTTCGGCAACATAGGTCTCTTTGCTAACGCGGGCGCGCTCCGCTTCGAGCTCCACTTCGATGGTCTGATTGCCATCGATATCACCGATGCGGCGCTCGGTTGGACGATCGACGTTGGTGCGTTCGATATGGGCATGCTCCTCTTCGAGCTCAACAGCGACATTACGCTCTTCGGTCACCACATGCTTACCGATTTTGACCAAACCTGCAACGATACGATCTTTATTGACCGTTAGACGCTCCTCTAATAGCTCCAGAGTATTTGGCGCATTATAGGCCGTATCGGCGATATCCATGCGCTCTTCAACAGGGATGGTATCTGCTACAAAGGCTTGACGGTCTTTTTGGTACTGCTCTTTATAGCTATACTGGTAGTCATGGTCATACTCCTCCATCGCTTCCACTTGCGCTTTGGTTAGGCTATCAAAGAACACATCGTCACCGACGATACGGGCAAGACCTGCAGGTACTAACACTTCTTTTGAGGTAAACCAACCGCCCGCATCAACGATTAAATAACGAATACGACCTGTGGTATCTTCTACCAAAGCCCCTTCGATTTTACCGATTTTATCTTCATTGACGCCATAAGCAGTTTTACCACTAGGGTCATAATAATCATCACCGATAAGGTCACGGTGAGTGGCTTGAATATCTCTTAAACGAATTAGCTGGCTCATTATTGTCATCCTTTTATATGAGTTCATAGTTATTAATTAAAATTATCGGGTGTATTGCTCTCGTTAGATGCCTCTCGTTAGTATCGACGAGTTATCTGGTTATTCTTGTTTTACTACCGCCTAATAAGTAATCGTTATTTATGACTTATAAATCATCGTAAAGCGGCAGTGGCATCAACTGGTTATTATCGTAGCACTCGATTTTTGCAGGAGATATAGATAGCAGGTAGTAAAATGTGCGTGGGAGGTAATGGCGTGTAATGGGCTGTAAGTGCTATAACATCAGATGGGTATAAGTTAACGTGTTTTTACAGTAGCGAAGAGGTTTGGTTTATTATTATTTATAATCCACAGTTTGTATGAGGATATACAATATCAAAAGATATACTATAAATAGTTCCGTGCTATAAATAGTCCCGCGCTAAAAACCAAAAAACCGCATGACTACAAGTCGATGCGGTAAAAGGTAAATCAGGATAATAGAGGTAGTACTAAATGCTCAACTAGGGCAGTTCAATAGCCACTGCTACCGCTTCACCGCCGCCGATACATAAGGTGGCAATGCCTTTTTTGCCACCAGTACGCTTCAATGAGTTGATTAAGGTCACTAAAATAC
>DAIPIF010000371.1:0-1584 GCA_036770925.1 Psychrobacter sp. | reverse complement strand
ATAAGTTTTTGATATCAGCTAGATATGCGCGCCCTGTTAGGGCTTTTCAAGCAGGGCTAGAGGATTTATTTTATCCCCAATCGCAGACTATCGAACGACCCTTGCGGCGCTCATGATGAATCTAAGTTGTATAACAATAGTACATTAGGCATAATATACGCCTATATCAAATTCTCGATAGCCAACGTGATGACTATATTTTTCAATCGCGTGGGTGGCGCTGTTGTTCACTCAGCGTTTTTTGGAGAATAGCAATCACATTTTATATCGCACTAATGGCAGCATTATTGTTCTTTGAATTATTGTTCTTTGATTTGAGCAGACAACTGGATAACACATATTATGACGGATAGACCGATGCAACACAGTGACAGCACCCAAGACCAACCGATGATTCATAGCAGCTACCGTGATGAATATTGCGGCGCCGTGACGGAGCATTTAGACGAGCAAACCATTACTATCGTCGGTTGGGTCCATCGCCGCCGTGACCATGGTGGGGTTATCTTTTTAGATATGCGTGACCGCGCGGGTATTTTGCAGGTGGTGGTTGACCCTGACACGCCAGAAGCCTTTGCCACTGCGGATGCGGTACGCCCTGAATACGTCCTCAAAATCACTGGACGCGTACGCCGTCGTTATGCCGGTACTGAAAATGCGAGCATGACCAGCGGTCAAGTCGAGCTACTCGGTAAAGAGATTGAAGTCTTAGCCAAATCTGAGACGCCGCCATTCCCATTGAATGACGATAAAATGACGGTATCAGAAGACTTACGTCTCAAGTATCGCTACCTCGATATGCGTCGTCCTGAGATGCAAGAGCGCATGGTGTTCCGTGCTCGTGCCACCTCAGCGATTCGTCGTTATTTAGATGATCATGGCTTCTTAGATGTTGAAACCCCTATCTTAACTCGCGCTACCCCTGAGGGTGCACGTGACTATCTGGTGCCATCACGCACGCGCCCCGGTAACTTTTTTGCCCTGCCGCAGTCGCCACAGCTATTTAAGCAGCTGCTGATGGTGTCGGGCTTTGATCGTTATTATCAAATCGCTAAATGCTTCCGTGATGAAGACTTACGTGCTGACCGTCAGCCTGAATTTACCCAAGTCGATATTGAGACTTCTTTTTTAAACGAAGAAGAAATCATGAGTATTAACGAAGGTCTTATCAAGCATTTATTCAAAACCATGCTAGATGTGGAATTTGCTGATTTCCCGCGGATGACTTACGCGGATGCGATGCGTGATTATGCCTCAGATAAGCCTGATTTGCGTATTCCACTCAAGCTAGTAGATGTGGCTGACTTGATGCAAGCGGTTGATTTTAAAGTGTTCTCCGGTCCTGCAAACGATCCTAAAGGTCGCGTTGCTGCCCTGCGTATCCCTAACGGCGCGGCACTGAGCCGTAAACAAATCGATGAATATACCAAATATGTGAGCATTTATGGCGCACGTGGTTTGGCTTATATTAAAGTCAATGACGTCAATTTAATCAATAACGGCGTTGATAAAGAATCAGGTCTGCAATCTCCCATCATCAAAAACATGACCGATGAAGTGCTAGCTAGCCTTGTTGAGCGTACG
>DAIPIF010000370.1:0-1585 GCA_036770925.1 Psychrobacter sp. | reverse complement strand
GGCGGCACCTCAAAAGGTACTTTCTTTAAATTATCCGACTTACCTGAGCGTTGCCAAGTGGCGGGCCCTGCACGTGATAACTTTCTACTGCGCGTTATCGGTAGTCCCGACCCTTATGGTAAGCAAATTGACGGCTTGGGCAATGGCAGCTCTAGCACCTCAAAAACTGTTATCTTATCCAAGTCTGAAAAACAAGACCACGATGTCAACTATCTGTTTGGACAGGTCAATATCGCCAAGCCGATGATTGACTGGGCGGGCAACTGTGGTAATTTAACCGCCGCCGTTGGTGCTTGCGCGATTAATATGGGCTTGATTGACGCCGCTAAAGTGGCTAATAGCATTCAGGACAGTGCTGATAATGGCATTTGCGAAGTACGTATTTGGCAACAGAATATCGGTAAAACCATTATCGCTCATGTGCCAGTTTATAAAGACGCACAAGGTGTGGTGCAAGTGCAAGAAACCGGCGATTTTGAATTAGATGGCGTCACCTTCCCTGCTGCCGAGGTTAAGATTGAATTTATCGACCCGGTTGACTCATCAAGCGCTATGTTCCCGACCAACAATTTGGTTGATGATTTTGATGTCTCCGGTTGTGGTTTAAGTGTCGATAGCGTCAAGGCGACCTTTATCAATGCCGGTATTCCAACTATCTTTATGAAAAGCGATGATTTGGGTTTTACCGGTACGGAGCTGCAAGGTGATATCAACGGTGATAGCGAAACCTTGGCTAAGTTAGAGGCAATCCGTGCCAAAGGTGGCGTGGCGATGGGACTATTTAAAGACGTTTCTGAAGCACAAAGCAGTCAGCATATTCCCAAAATCGCTTGGGTTGCTCCTGCGCAAAGTTACAATGCCTCTAGTGGCAAAGCCGTTGCTGCAGCAGAGATTGACTTAGTGGTACGTGCGATGAGTATGGGACAATTGCACCATGCGATGATGGGCACCGCAGCGGTGGCAATTGCCGCAGCAGCAACCACCCAAGGTACATTGGTCAACCAAGCGGCAGGTGGTGGTAGTCTTGGAGAAGTTCGCTTTGGTCATCCATCAGGAACGCTACTGGTGGGCGGCGCGACGGAGCAAGTCGATGGACGCTGGCAAGCCAAAAAAGTCTCAATGAGCCGCTCAGCCCGTCGTATTATGGTTGGTGACGTTTTTGTGCCAGCGGATGCGTTTTAGTAACGAGCATTTTTATTCAAAAAACTTAAAAATAACAAGGTTTAAGATAGGGTTTAAGATGCCGCTTAAAGTCTTTATACTAGCAGTGGATCGTTAAAATAGACAAAAGCCAATACCCATTAATAAAGATATTTGAGGGTATTGATTTAACTGACATTAAATAGCGCCTTAACACTATGAGTACTCCTCCACGCCGCGTGCCTTTAGATAAGAAGCCTCCCACTAAAAAAACAGAACGGGGGGCTTTGCTGTGGTCGATTCTAAAAAGGCTGGGAGAATTCGCCCGACCGTATCGCGGGCTTTTCGTTTTAACCTTGATATTAACGGTACTAGGGTCATTTACCGCACAGGTTAACGCTTTTGTCCTGCAATATACCATTGATACTTTAACCAATATTGTCGA
>DAIPIF010000369.1:0-1599 GCA_036770925.1 Psychrobacter sp. | reverse complement strand
CTGCTAAAGATTTACAGCAAGCCGCAGAGCAAGTGGCTCATGAATTGGCACGTGCCATGCCCATGCCAAAAGGCATGACTTAATACTGCATCATTGATAGTTAATCATTAATCATCAATGATGCATAGTTATCATTCAGCAACTAGCATAAAAAGCGCGCTTATCTTATTCTAAAGCCTCGCCGCAATGCGGACAAAAGTTCTTTTTGCGTACCTCTTTTTCGCGGCGCTCAAGCTCCTGCTCGCGCAAGACTTGTAATACAATGTCTTGTGCCTGCTCCTTATCCAACCCCAACTCCCGTCGAAACTTATCCACCATCGTCTGATTTTGCACCAAATCAAAATCACCATCGACCAAAAACTCTCGAAACTGCTGCTCCAGACCTTCACGGCGCTGCGCCAGCTCATTGGCAAGACCGGTTGCCAAAATACCTGCCGGTAATGCCGCCAAACCGACCCCTAGTATCGTAATCATTGCCCCCAATATTTTACCCGCACTGGTGATGGGCGTCACATCGCCATAACCGACCGTCGTCAGCGTCACCACCGCCCACCACATCGCCTTAGGTATCGACTCAAATTCCTCAGGCTGTGCCTGATTTTCAACCAAATAAATACCACTTGCTGCCGTCACAATCATAATGATTAAGATAAAAATAACCGCTTGGAACGAGCCTTTTTCTTTGCTGATAACCACCAACAAAATACGCATCGAGGCAAAATAACGGGTTAATTTTAAAATACGGAATAAGCGTAAAATCCGTAAAAAACGCAAATCGATACTGACAAAAAAGTTTAAAAACGCAGGGGCAATCGCGATGATATCAATCAAAGCGGACGGACTTCTTAACCAATCCCAACGTTGACGCCACGTGGTATTATCAGGCTTTGCCTCAGCCACACTCCACAAGCGCAATAAATACTCAATTGAGAACACGATAATGGAGAAATTCTCAAATAGCCTAAAATAGTCTTGATGAGGATAATAAAATTGATCAACAGATTCCGCAATCACCGCTGCCACATTGGTCATAATCAAAAAAATCAGAAAATAATCAATGTAGCGACTTAGCCGAGTATCGTGGTCATCATTTTGTAGCGTATTATAAACAAAGTGACGTAAACGCCGTATAGATTGGAGTAACATGGCGTCCCTATGCGGTGTAAAACCGAGATGATAGTAAAAACCAGTGTATTATAAAAGATTGAGATAATAAATATAACTCAATACCAATAACAGTAACGAGAGTAGTATTAAACAGACCATCAAAAAACGTTGCTCTACAGCAGCGCTTTCACTTAAATGATTTGCAACCACCAATGATAATCCACATTCGGGACAGTAATTATCTGCTTGATACAGCTCAACCATCAAGCGCGCATTATCACAGCGAGACGGGGAATTACTACAATATCCTGCCATTACGTTCTGCCAATTTTTAGAGTTATTAATGTGCTGCTACCCCTTAAAAAGACCGCCTCAACGAGCCATCTTTTCATATCCCTATCAGCCGTCTTGCTTATAGGGTGAATCAGGTTGTGAAATAAAAATAACACTAGGGCGTGTCTTCAATTCATTTTACAATGAATGATAGTACAC
>DAIPIF010000368.1:0-1614 GCA_036770925.1 Psychrobacter sp. | reverse complement strand
AGAATCAGCAGCACGCGAAATCAGCTACTTCTTCAGCGATGACGAAGTTTGTGCGCGCACGCGTTAATATCAGTCTCTGCTAACGATTAGTCTTATCTTAAAATGTAACTATAATCGTTAGCACGGCACAAACGGCTTATATCCAGTGGGGTGTAAGCCGTTTGTATTCCTGTTTATGTTATCAGTAAGCCCATCACTAAGCAGCATTACCAATCCTTTGTCAGCACATTTTTATCAAGGCTGTCTTTATCAAAGCTGTTTTATCCTGTTATAAACGCTGCGCTCATAAAGGATTGCTTCTGCATCAATAAGGTTATGTATTATGTCAACGACGCCCATTATCTCGCCCGTTTCAGCAACGACCTCATCCAATCGTACGATTAAGCTCATCGATGAGGCACAAGCCAAAACCAACTTATTAGGCTTAACTCAAGCACAGCTTGCCGATTACTTTAAGAGTATTGGCGAAAAGCCGTTTCGAGCCACCCAAGTGATTAAATGGATTTATCAATTTGGGGTCACTGATTTTGAGCAGATGACTAATTTAAGCAAAGGGTTGCGTGATAAGTTATCCGCGCATGCTTGTGTGACGCCGCCCAAAGTGATTCATCGTCAGTATAGTGAAGATGGCACCCGTAAATGGGTGTTTGAAGTGACCGGTGGCTCTTTGGTGGAAACCGTGCTAATCCCTGCTGATGACAGTAAGGAAAATGGTCGCAAAACTTTATGTATCTCCTCGCAAGTCGGCTGCGCGCTTGATTGTAGTTTTTGTAGTACGGGCAAGCAAGGCTTTGAGCGTGATTTGAGCGCCGCTGAGATTTTGGGGCAATTATGGGTCGCCAATGCCTCTTATATGACCGATGAAAACGACAGCTTAGACCACGTTGACCATAGCCTGTGGCAAAATAATGTCACCAATGTGGTGATGATGGGCATGGGCGAGCCCTTACTCAATTACAAGCCGGTGGTCAGCTCAATGGAGCTGATGTTAAGTGACCACGCTTATGGTTTATCTAAGCGCCGCGTGACCTTATCCACCTCAGGCGTCGTGCCCAAAATGTATGAGCTGGCGCAAGATATCGATGTGGCGCTTGCCATCTCACTGCATGCGCCCAATGATGAGCTGCGTAATGAGCTGGTGCCGATTAATAAAAAGTATCCGTTAGCGCAATTGATGGCAGCGGCGCGAAATTATGTCTATGATGTCAATCCTCGCCATAAAAAGCACGTGACGATTGAATATGTGATGCTTGATGGGGTCAATGATAGCAATGAGCATGCTGAGCAATTGGTCGCACTATTGGGCGATTTGCCGAGTAAAATTAACCTCATTCCGTTCAATCCGTTTCCGCATGCGCCTTATGATAAGTCGAGTAATAACCGTATTCATGCCTTTAGTCATATCCTAAGTCAAGCGGGCTTTGTTTGTACCATTCGCCAGACGCGCGGTGATGATATTGACGCCGCTTGCGGGCAATTGGTGGGGCAGGTGGCTGACCGCACTAAGCGTTCGGCAACGTGGCAGCAGAGCATAAAAGATCGAAGCGCCTCGCCGCGTGCCAGCACAGAGCGCCCGCACTAAAAAAAGGGGTATAAAGGGTTTATTTAAGCTAT
>DAIPIF010000367.1:0-1615 GCA_036770925.1 Psychrobacter sp. | reverse complement strand
ACGCTAACAATAATAAAATAATGGTTAGCGCTGAGAATTGGAACAATGACTCAGTTTTCAAATTGATACCTCGCTATTGTTAACTATAAAAAGCTGACATCATCAAATATAATCTCAGCTCTTGATGATTGAATCAGCAGTCTATCGCTATCGAGAGTGGCAAAATTTGCATTATCAAATGGCCTTATTAACTATCAGTTATTAGAGCCAATCATTGGCGTGAAATCTAATAAGCGTGATGCGCTGGTACAGCTATGTACCAAACTATAGGCGCAGTCTATGGCTAGCGTTTGATAATGGCATTGCCATGATGCTGACAAACGATGCATTTGCATGTCGCGATAATGACTGCATACCAGCATTCATTACGATGTGGATGCTGGTTGGTCTTGATAGGCACATTGGCAAAAGTAATTGGCCAACTGCAATTGATACATAAGAAGTAAGATCTATTGAGTTCATCAATAAAACTACAACTATGTTAAACATGTGTAACATTTATGGATAGTAAGGGTAACGTATTACCAGCTTAATCTCAAATCTCTTGATTTTTAGTTTTCAAACTGAATCGCACCGTCATTTGAATGCTTAAAAATAACGATATTAAGATAATAATATTCGCTTGAAGGTATCTATAAAGTAGGTCGGTTTCTGGGTATGTTTTTGCTTAAATCATATTGAATACTAGGCTTTTGGCGGCTAGACAGGTACAATACGCATGTTTAATTTGGTGCTGTTAATGGTTATATATTGATATGATTGGTATCAAAATATCGATTGGCATTCATATATGTAAAGACATATTTGCATGCCGATACATAGCTATTTCTAGCTAAAAAACCTGCCAGCGCTATCCATATTTTTTTTATCGCTTTCTCTATTGGAGTTACTATGTCGACTGCCCATGGGTCCGCTACCGTTTTGGACGGCAAAGCACTTGCTAAACAAATAGAACAGCTACTGCGCACACGCGTGGACGCCATCAAAGAAAAGACTGGACGCACACCAAGCCTTGCTACGATATTGGTCGGTGAAGATCCCGCTTCTGCCACTTATGTGCGTATGAAGGGCAATGCCTGTAAACGCGTCGGTATGGATTCTATTCGAGTAGAAATGCCAAGCGCGACGACCACAGAGCAGCTGATGGCTAAGATAGACGAGCTTAATAATAACCCAGACGTACATGGAATCTTGCTCCAGCATCCAGTACCTAGCCATATCGATGAGCGCGCTTGTTTTGAGCAGATTGACCTTGCAAAAGATGTGGATGGCGTGACTTGCTTGGGCTTTGGACGCATGAGCATGGGGGAGTCAGCCTATGGCTCATGTACCCCGCAAGGCATCATGCATTTATTAGCGCATCATGATATCGAGCTTGCTGGCAAGCAGGCAGTGGTGGTAGGGCGTAGTCCTATCTTAGGTAAGCCGATGGCGATGATGCTCCTGAATGCCAACTGCACAGTGACTATGTGTCATTCAAAAACCCAAGATTTGGCTGAGTATATCAAGCGTGCTGATATTGTCGTTGGCGCAGTAGGCGTGCCAGAGCTCATCAAAGCAGACTGGATCAAAGAAGGCGCAGTCGTCATCGATGCAGGCTTCCATCCAACGGATG
>DAIPIF010000366.1:0-1616 GCA_036770925.1 Psychrobacter sp. | reverse complement strand
GCACTCATCGATATGGTCAAACGCAATTTTTCTAAAAATCATATAGCCCATCGTCGCGGCAACCAATTGCCCGCCTAGTGGGATGAATTTGGTCACTTGTTTAGCGGCGATACGACCCCCGAAGTTTTGCATGGCTTTTTTGACGATACCGCGAGTTGCCATCAGACCGGCAAAGTCTACGGTACGGTCTTTAAGTGCTTGCCAATGAATCTCACGTGATTCCAAATCAACCGCCGATTGACGCCCTTCAATCAGCCCAAAACGCTCGCTGATATCCGGCAATAGTTGCGTCAACATGCTCGCATCGACCGCCACATCAAAAAAAGGCACAGGGATAATCGCCACACCGGCAGAAATCTTGGCGCGTTTTTTGACCAAAGCTTTACACTCTTCTTTGACCTTATCAAGGTCTAAGCTTGGATCAATAGTTTTAGGCAGTTTTTCAGCTTTTGGAGTGGTTTGCATAATTTATCCTTAAAATAATTAAAAAAGAAATCAAAAGTGACAGCAGAAAAATAAAGTTAAGTCAGCTGCTCATGCCAGATAACCCCCAATAATCCTAGACAACCCTAGCTATCAAGCATGACAGAGCGTTATGAGTTATTTTATGGATTTATGAGCGCTATGCAATCATAGCTTTGTAGCTAATCACCGTAAATGAGGGTGTTTATAGCCTATTTTTGTAAATGCCGTTGTCGATATCAGCTGGGCTTAAGGTGGAATAAATTAACCTGAATTAACATTGTGACTGCGCCGCAAAGTCAGTAGAATAGGCGCATGCTAAATTTAACCCCCCGATATACTGGCACTCGCATTGACGAGCTGCCCACCGCGCTACAAGCGCTTGCGACCCAATCTTTGACTCTTGCGCGCTTGTATGCAGGGCGTGGTATTACAGAACCCGCCGAGCTTGAAACCAGTCTTGCCGGTCTGTTATCTGCCGAAAATCTGCAGGATATCAGCACGGCGGTTACCCTATTAGATGCCGCTATTGATGAGGGTCTGCGTATTCTTATCGTGGGCGACTTTGATTGTGATGGGGCGACCAGTACGGCGCTGATGATGCGGGCGCTTACTGCCATGGGTGCCACCGTTGATTTTTTGGTGCCGGATCGCTTTAAGTACGGTTATGGTCTGACCCCTGAAATTGTCGAATTGGGCATCAAGAGCTATCAGCCTGAGATGATTGTGACGGTGGATAATGGTATCTCTAGCCACGAGGGCGTGGCGCGTGCGCAAGCGGACGGAATTACCGTTATTATCACCGACCATCACCTGACGACCAAACCGACACCACCTGCTGAAGCGGTGGTCAATCCCAATCAGTTAGCGTGCGGATTTGAGAGTAAGGCTTTGGTTGGGGTCGGCGTGGCGTTTTATGTGCTCGGACGACTGGCTAAAGTGCGTCGCGCGGCGGGCAAGTCCACCGTCCAAGTCAGTCAGTATCTGGACTTGGTGGCGCTGGGGACGATTGCGGATGTGGGGATACTCGATAAAAACAATCGTATCTTAGTACATCATGGGCTTGCCGCCATTCGTCAAGGGCGTTGCTGCCTAGGTATTTTGGCGTTACTTGAGCAAGCAGGACGTGACCCCAAAAAAATGCAAGCACAGGA
>DAIPIF010000365.1:0-1616 GCA_036770925.1 Psychrobacter sp. | reverse complement strand
GAGCTTTATGCCAATCACGGTAAATACTATGAGATATTCAATGCCATGTCTGATAGTTTGAATTTAGATAAAATCAGTCAAACCTTAAATAGTTAATGCAAGGTGAAGTCGTTATAATGCTCAGGTATTGATGCCTTATAAAAGTCCTTTAAATCGTTAGAAGCTATTTAACTATGACCTGTGAATTTACCCTAAAAACCTTTGATAAATTAACCTCAGTGGATATTTATCATATCCTAAAAGCGCGCTCGCAAGTGTTTGTGGTCGAGCAAAACTGCCCGTATCAAGATATGGATGAGGTGGATTTTGATTGCCTACATCTGGTCGCCCATCAAAACGAAACGCTCGTGGGGTATTGCCGCATTATTCCACCTGAATATAATAAAAAAAGCACCGCATCTCATCCAGCGAGTCAAATGGCGTCCATCGGTCGCGTCTTGGTATTAGCACCCTATCGCGGCGATGGTATTGCCCGCGAACTCATGACTCAAGCCATTAGCTATTGCCGTAAAAATTTCGGTAAAAAAAGACCGATTATCCTCTCCGCTCAAACTTATTTACTGGCTTTTTATCAGTCTTTAGGGTTTATAGCCGAAGGGGAGGCGTATTTTGAAGATGGCATTGAACACGTCATGATGGTGTTATCGCCTCTTAAAAAGGCTAAAACCCAAAACGACAGTTCATGGGTTGCAACCACGCTTACGCTGTTATTTATCATACTGGGATTATTATTTATTGCAGGTTTGATTTATTTGATGACCTAACAGCGCGCTAAAACTCTTAACACAATTGGGTTTGGTGCTTGCCTATCCGTATGCTATTTTTAAGGTAGTAGAGGGAGAGGCACACTGACTATAAGCCTACGGTTACCCCGTTTTGCCCTTTAGGTCGTCAACCACGCTGTACTCAAGGAAGAGGATGAGATAATGTCTAATATAGAAAACCCTGATAAAAATTTGGTCGAGCGTAATATTCGCCCAGAATATGATCTAGATATTCAAAAAATAGCCGATTATGTGCTGAATTATTCGATAGATAATGATTCCAAAAACAGTGCCGATGCTTGGCATACCGCGCGCTATTGTCTGATGGATACCTTAGGCTGCGGCTTACTGGCGCTGCGTTTTCCTGAATGTACCAAGCATTTAGGACCGCATTGTGCCGATCAAATCACGCCTAATGGCGCGCGTGTCCCCGGTACGGCTTATCGACTTGACCCTATTAAAGCGGCTTTTGATATCGGTAGTATCGTGCGCTGGCTTGATTATAATGATACGTGGCTCGCCGCCGAATGGGGTCATCCGTCGGACAATATAGGCGGTATATTGGCAGTGGCGGATTATATCAGTCAGTCTAATATCAGCGGCGGTCATGCCCCGCTCACCATGCGCGACGTACTAGAGGCGATGATTATGGCGCATGAGATACAAGGGGTGCTGGCGCTGGACAACTCTTTTAACCGCGTCGGACTTGACCATGTATTCTTAGTCAAACTCGCCTCAACGGCGGTGGTCGCGAAACTCTATCAATTACCACGCGAGCGTATCATGGCAGCCCTCTCGCAAGCGATTGTCGATGGGCAAGCGCTACGTACTTATCGTCATGCGCCCAATGCC
>DAIPIF010000364.1:0-1617 GCA_036770925.1 Psychrobacter sp. | reverse complement strand
GATGGAAATAACTATCAATTAGAGTGCTATGAATTATGGCAACAACACCCGATAACCAAGCAGACTATCGGGTGTTGACTTACTAATCACTCATTTTGCTATTTTATACTGCTATTATAGCACTCAAACCCTGTCTATATTGCGCCGCTTTAAAAGCAATGCATTATGCAGGAAGCGTGGCATAATGAATACCCGCCATTTGAGTCGCTAAGCGTAAGACTTGGGTACTATAACCGACTTCATTATCATACCAGATATAAACGGTGGCATGGTTGTCAGTAACGATAGTGGCTTGGGCATCGACCACGCCGACGTGCTTGGTGCCGACAAAATCCGTTGATACCGCTTCGATAGAATCAGTATAAGCAATTTGCTCTTGCCACTGATGGCTATTGGCAACTTGGCGCATAAACTGGTTGAGTGCATCGGCACTGGCGGGTGCGGTTTTGAGATTTAAATTCAAAATAGCCAAGCTGACGTTTGGCGTCGGTACGCGAATGGCATTACCAGTCAATTTACCACTCAGCTCAGGCAAAGCTTTACCAACGGCTTTGGCAGCGCCTGTACTGGTAATGACCATGTTCAATACCGCACTACGACCACGGCGATCGGCTTTATGATAGTTATCAATTAAGTTTTGGTCATTGGTAAAGGAGTGAATCGTCTCTACGTGACCGTTTTCGATACCATATTCATCATTGAGCACTTTAAGCGCTGGGGTAATCGCATTAGTGGTGCAACTTGCGGCACTGACGATAGTGTCCTCGCCAACGCTGTCATTATTGACCCCATAAACGACGTTTTTAATATCGCCGCCAGCAGGGGCGGTTAATAACACCTTTTGCACGCCTTTAGACTGTAGATGCTTGCCTAAACCGTCTTCATCTTTCCAGATACCGGTATTATCAATCACTAGTGCATTGTCGATACCATAAGCGGTATAGTCAATCTCGCTTGGGTCTTTGGCATAGATAACTTGCACAAAACGACCATTAATAATCATGCCGTTATTATCGGCATCAATACTCACGCCGCCGGTAAAGCTGCCATGAATCGAGTCGCGCTCAAGCAGTGAGGCGCGTTTTGCCAAGTCGCCCGCTGCTGCCGGACGCACAACGATGGCTTTGAGCTGCAAGCCTTTATTGCTTGAGGCTTGTGATAATAGTAGACGGGTTAAGATGCGTCCGATACGACCAAAACCATAAAGCACCACATCGGTTGCGCCGTTTATCGCACTTTTATCGGTATTGAGCGTTTGTAATGCCGCTTGAATATCGGTATCACTGGTGATTAATTGTCCAACGTCAACACGAGTGGCTTGGATATCATCGCTCGCCGCCAACGCTTTAACCATCGCTAGCGTATCAGCAATCGCCAGTGGCTGTGCGCCCGCGTCACGGGTAGCCGCTTTTTGATGAATCGCCAATACTTGACCGACTGAGGTGGTATCAATGGTTTCACCAAACAAAGTCACTTGCACATCGCGCTCATTATAAAGCTTATTCAGTAAGCCCATAAGCTCGATAGCCTGTTGTTCTTGATTATTATAAGTGCTTAAATGCTCTTGATGTAATTGGCGTAAGGTATCAGCGTTGCTCACGAGAAACATCCTTATGG
>DAIPIF010000363.1:0-1622 GCA_036770925.1 Psychrobacter sp. | reverse complement strand
TAATAATATTATTATCCGTCATAATAGTGCGAATCATAATAGTCATAGAAACGGCGTCAAACTTTAAAATAAAAAGTGCTTTGAGACGTGCGACTGAGATAAAATGTGCAAATGCCCCGAATGGGCAAAGGCACTCAGATAGTAAAAATACTCATTACCCCTCTATAGGTGATGCACCAGATTGTAAATTAAGGAACGTAGTATGCGATTTATTGATGAAGCCATCGTAACAGTAAAAGCAGGTGACGGTGGTAACGGTATCGCCAGTTTTCGCCGAGAAAAATACGTCCCTCGCGGTGGTCCTGACGGCGGTGATGGCGGCAAAGGCGGTGACGTTTATGTCATCGCTGACGACAATACCAACACCTTAGTGGATTATCGCTATACCCGTCGCTATGACGCGATGCGCGGCGAAAACGGTCATAGTAAAAACTGCGCCGGTAAAGGCTCAGACGATATTTTCTTATCTGTGCCTATCGGTACCACTATTATCGATACTGAAACCGATGAAGTGATTGGTGATTTGACCGAAATCGGTCAGACGCTATTAATTGCCAAAGGTGGCGATGGCGGTCTGGGTAATACCCATTTCAAAAGCTCGACCAACCAAGCACCGCGCAAAGCCACCTCAGGTTTTGAGGGCGAGCTAAAAGTACTCAAGTTTGAGCTAAAAGTCGTGGCAGATGTGGGTCTTATTGGTTTGCCAAATGCGGGCAAATCGACCTTTATCCGTCAGGTATCCGCCGCGACCCCTAAGGTTGCGGATTATCCGTTTACCACTATCGTGCCAAATTTAGGCGTGGTTGATATCGGTCGTCATCGCTCCTTTGTGATGGCGGACATTCCAGGGCTTATCGAAGGTGCCTCTGAAGGTGCTGGTCTGGGTATTCGCTTTTTGAAACATGTGGCGCGTACGCGTCGATTATTACATATCGTCGATGTGCAGCCAATTGATGCGACTGACCCTGTTAATAATGCACGAATTATCTTAAATGAGCTTGAGCGTTTTTCACCAGAGCTGGCAAATTTGCCGCAGATTTTGGTACTCAACAAGATTGACCAAGTGATTGATGAAGACGAGCTCAATGAGCTATGCCTACATATTGTGGCAGAGCTTGGTTGGACAGGAGAGGTATTTCGCACCTCAACCTTGATGGGCGAGGGAACGGATGCGGTCAAATATCATTTGATGAATGAGATTGAGCTTGAACGCGAACGTGAAGAAGAAGAACCTGCCTTTGCTGAAGCCCAAAAAGCGCGCTTTGAGCGCTTAGAAGTAGAAGTACGCCGCAATACTGAAGCACAGCGTGAAGCGTATCGTGCCGCCCGTAAGGCGCAACGCGAAGGTACACATTTACTTGATGATGACGGTATGGACGACTTTGATGACGACAATGATGATGGCGTTGAAGTGGTTTATGCGCCTTAAGTGAGCTAGATATTCACTGACCCTTTTCACTTATAGTTAAAGTAATTTCCAAAAAGTAACCCAAAAACAGACAGGAGTTTTTATGGCAGTTGACATGGAACAACCGACCGAAGAAGCAAGGTTTATTAAGCAAGCTCGTAACTTTGATATTCAGCGCGTTATTGTCAAGATTGGCTCATCGTTATTAACCAAT
>DAIPIF010000362.1:0-1634 GCA_036770925.1 Psychrobacter sp. | reverse complement strand
ATGGAGCAGATGATGGGTGATATGCCTGATGGTATGCCGCCGATGGGGTAGATTATGCGAAAACTAATCCTACTACTTATTGCCGAATACTTTTTAATACGAATGGACAAGAAAATCAAAGCTGATGACGAGAAGTTATCTAGCGAAAACGAGCCACTTTAACGAGTGGCTTTTTTATTGCCAAAAATTAACCAACAGCTACCAGATGCTATAAATCTGAGGAGATATAAACGTGAGTGAATTTGACGACGACAACCAAGACTATCAAGAAGATGCCGAGCAAGTCGATAACGAGCTGTTAGACGATGAGCAAGACATTGAAGATGGTCAAGACGATGAGCAAGATGCCGACGGTGAAGAAGCCGAAAGCCAAGATGATAGCGCCGATGATGCGCTTGATTTTAGCTTTGATGATGACGGTGATAGCAGCGACCCTTTCAAGGGACAAGAAGCGCCCGAGTGGGTGAAGAAAGTCCGAGAGGAAAACCGCGAGCTTAAACGTCAATTAAAGCAGCGCGAATCACAGCAGTTTGAGCAGCAAGTGTTACGCGAGAAGCCAACGCTTGATGACCATGACTATGACAGTGATGCGTTTGAACAAGACTACGCGCAGTGGCTTACAGAAAAGCAGCAGGTTGATGCACAGGTACACGCCGAGCGGCAAAAGTACCAACAGTATCACGAACGCTATAAAGCCGATGTTGACGCGATTAAGGCAAAAGCACCTGATTATGACGAGGTAGAGCTATCCGTCGTTGATGTGCTGTCTGAGCAAAAACAAGGCTTGCTGCAAATGCTAGTCGATAACCCTGCCAAAGTGGTTTACGCGCTTGGTAAAAACTCACCGGCACAACTGGAGCGATTGTCAAAACTTGATGACATTCAGTTTGCTAAACAAATCGTCTTAATGGAGATGCAAATGTCGTCCAAGACCAAATCACGTAATCAGAATAAGCCAAAGCCGAAAACGCATGAGCTAGAAGGTGCAGCAGGAGGGGCTGACACTCGACTGGCTAAGTTAGAGGCAGAGGCAGACCGTACAGGCGACCGCTCAAAAGTGGCTGCATACAAAAAACAAATGAAATCTAAGGGGTAGAACATGGCTGGATCAACTAAAAACCAGTTATTAAAGCAAGAATTAGTAATGTTTGATGAAGTCATTGCTGACTTTGAAGAAACATTGGTTTATACACAAATGGCAGAACGCTTTAACATCGGTGATGCCGCGCAATCAGCACGCGCTAACGATACTGTATGGCGTCCAATGCCATTGCAAGTAGATAGCCAAGAAGGTTTAGACCAAACAGGTAACTTCTTAGGTCATACCGAAATGGCAGTGCCAGTGACCGTTGACCGTGTGCGCTCAGTGCCAGGCACTATCAATAGCCGCGAATTGCGTGACCCTAGTGTGCTACGCCGTAAAGGTAACGCCGCTAAGCAAAAGCTTGCTAGTGATGTGAATGATGCTTTGCGCCGTCAAGTCGCTTACTACGGCTCAATCGTAGACACTCGCGCAGGTGCAGCAACAGGCTTTGATGATGTTGCCTCACTAATGGCTAAGTTTGATGACTTGGGCGTACCTGAAAATGACCGTATGGCGATTTACTCAAGCCGCGATATGGTCAAGATGGCCG
>DAIPIF010000361.1:0-1637 GCA_036770925.1 Psychrobacter sp. | reverse complement strand
GGCACGACCCACTCACCATTGATGAAGTTGTCATATTTTTTGCGAAATTGGACGGGACTATTTTCAGTATTGGGGTAGGCGTATAACATGAACGATTCCTTGTTGTGTATTATGGCTATTTAAGAACAAACGACTTAAGCATAAATATTTGGCCATCCTGACCAAGCTGTGACTCTATCCTACTGAGCTTTGGCGCTGAGTGATAATGACTTTTTATAATGATATATTTTGTATCGTATAACTTTAGGTTATGTGATCTGAGGTGGTTAAAGTGGTTCGCAAAAGGGATGTAACTGTTATAATCAAAGTTAAATAATTTGAGTGATATCAGATTCCAGCTCTCTATGTTTATTTTACGACTTTTCTTATTAACACTAATTGGTTTGGATATATGCGTCAATCTTCTGCTCTTAATATTTTAAAAACAGGTCAAAACGTGTTTTTGACTGGCTCAGCAGGTTCAGGTAAGACTTATACCCTTAACCAATATATCGATTATTTGCGTGCGCGTCGGGTACCGGTTGCTGTGACCGCAAGTACGGGTATCGCTGCCACGCATATGAACGGCACCACCATCCACAGTTGGTCGGGTATTGGCATCAAAGATGAACTAACGGATCGTGATTTGACCAACTTATCGCGCAAACAGTTTTTGGCAGACCGTTTAAAAGATACCGCCGTACTGATTATTGATGAGATATCGATGCTGCACGCCAAGCAGCTTAACTTAGTCAGCCAAGTACTTAAGCATGTGCGTAAAAACGACAAGGCTTTTGGTGGTATTCAAGTGGTCGTGGCAGGGGACTTTTTTCAGCTGCCACCAATTGGCAGTAAGGGCGAGAGCAACCGCGAGAAATTTGCCTTCATGTCTGAAGCTTGGCTAGAAGCCAAGTTCCATATTTGCTATTTGTCCGAGCAACACAGGCAGGTGAGTGAAGCGGCTAATGGCGGACTTGATTTGGACGATATTCTCAATCAAATCCGTCGTCAAGAAGTGACCTTTGAGGCGATTGCCGCCCTAGAAGCCACCTTTGATCAAAACGTCGATATCAAACGCACGCGTCTTTATACCCATAATCTCAACGTCAATAGTATCAATGATAAAGAGCTTGCCGCGTTAGATGGCGAGATGATGCGTTTTCAGGCAATTTCTACTGGTGACACTAAGTTGGTTGAGACCCTGAAAAAAACGGTACGTACCCAAGATGATTTAGTGTTAAAAGTCGGTGCCAAAGTGATGTTTATCAAAAACAATACCGAGCTTGGGGTGTCTAACGGTACGATGGGCGAGCTGATAGGCTTTGCCGCGGTTAAAATCGATGACAGTAAAGACAACAGTGATGATTTAATTGAAGATGATGACAGTGCTGAAAGTGATACTGATAAGAATATAAAAGGCAAAGATAAAAAGACCACAAAAGAGAAAGACAAACCAAAAGCCAAAAAACCAACGACACAAAAAATGCCCGTGGTTAGGCTCAATACTGGTCGTGAAGTCATCGCTGAACCGGAAGAATGGATTATCGAAGATGAAACGGGTGATGTACTGGCAAGCTATGAGCAAGTGCCGTTATGCTTAGCTTGGGCAATTACCATTCATAAATCACAAGGTATGACCCTTGATGCAGCAGAGATTG
>DAIPIF010000360.1:0-1669 GCA_036770925.1 Psychrobacter sp. | reverse complement strand
TCTGATTCTATAGGGCTTTCAAGGCTTCAAAAATTGTTCAAGTTTTAATCAGCATACTTTTTGACACACCATCAATTAATTAACTGCGGCTAGCATCCTTTTAATCCGCTTCTAGTACGCTTTTTGATAAACCGTCTTGACGATGGTATAAAACTCTTTGGCGTATTGGCCTTGCTCACGCGGACCAAAGCTCGACTGTTTACGACCACCGAACGGCACATGATAATCGGTACCTGCTGTCGCCAGATTGACCATCACGCAGCCCGCTTGCACTTGTTCTTTAAACAGCGCGCTGTTACGCAAGCTTTGAGTGATGATGCCGCCGGTTAAGCCAAAACGCGTGTCATTGGTCATGGCAATGGCTTCTTCTAAATCTTTGACACGCATGACGCAAGCGAGCGGCGCAAATACTTCTTCTTGGTTGATATCCCAGCTATTATCAGTATCGGTAAACAAGGTTGGCGACATATAATAGCCGTCATGGGGCATCTCTAGACGCTCGCCACCAAAGGCTAAATTGGCACCAGCCTGCTTGGCTTTTTCAATCCAATCCATGTTAGACGCTAGCTGCTTGTCATCAACGATAGGACCCATAAAGATACCGTCATCCAGCGCATGACCGACTTTTAAGGTTTTCATTTTTGCAATAACGCCATCGACGAACGCATCATGAATACCGTCCATCACAATCAAACGCGAAGATGCGGTACATTTCTGACCTGAGCCACCAAACGCGCCAGCAACCGCCGCATCAATAGCCACTTGCAAATCGGCATCATCAGCGATAACCAGGGCATTTTTACTGCCCATCTCAAGTTGGCAACGCACAAAGTTAGGCGCCGTTGCCGCCGCAACTTTACGGCCGGTTTCTACTGAACCGGTAAAGCTGACTGCATCGATATCTTTTGAATTGATAAGCGCATCGCCAACTGATGAGCCGCCACCGAGCACTAAGTTAAACGTACCTTCTGGCAAGCCTTGACGATGAATAATTTCTGCCAACGCTACAGCACTGGCTGGTGTTAAATTCGCAGGCTTCCAAATCACACTATTACCAAAGGCCAACGCTGGGGCGATTTTCCATACCGCGGTCGCCGTTGGGAAGTTCCAAGGTGAGATAATAGCGACGACACCGACAGCTTCGCGGGTGACTTCAACTTTGACGCCAGGGCGGACTGAATCAGCAAGGTCGCCCATTTGGCGCAGCACTTCGGCGGCATAATAGTGAAAGAACTGCACTGCGCGATAAATCTCACCGCGACCTTCCGCAAACGGCTTGCCTTCTTCGCGTGATAATAAAGTACCTAGCTCATCACAGCGCGCAATCATCTCATCGCCAATCGCTTGCAAGATAGCTTGCTTTTTTTCCATCGCGACCGCTTCCCACTTTGGTTGGGCACGGCGAGCGACAGCGATCGCATCTTGTACTTGCTTACTGCTGGCTTGAGCAAATTCACCAATCGTTTCTGTGATATCAGAGGGGTTAATATTGGCAATGGTATCGCTACCTGCCTGCCATTCACCGTTGATATAAAGCGATTTTTTTGGGTCTTGTTTGAGCGCTTGAGTTGACATAACAACATCCTTTATAAAGAGTTTGGGTACGTTTATTTAAAAACATACAATGAAATTGAGTGATAAAAACCGTCTAACGCTTATAAATTAGCGT
>DAIPIF010000359.1:0-1674 GCA_036770925.1 Psychrobacter sp. | reverse complement strand
GATGGTGGTAGCTATAGTCCTACCAACATCTCTCCACGCTATATGTCTATTAATGGTCCAGGCACAAACCCGCGCTTAGCGTTCACCATGACTCAAAACAATACTCTTTGGGGTACTCGCAATGGTAGTGGCTCTGAATATAATTCAGGCGCACATCCAATTGCCGCCGGGTCAACTATTACCGGCCAAACCAGTATAAAATTCTCCCTAGTTTCAGACCCCAGTAATATTAACGCCACACCTGGTGTCTACACCAGTAGTTTTTTGGAGAAAGGCAATACTACATTGAGATACGAAGACGGTGATCATACTAATCCTAACGCTGACTGTACAAAGGGCATTCAAGCAGTTTTTAGATTCCCATTTACCGTTGAAGCAACTGTCATTCCAAGCTGCGAAATCACTGCTAAACCTACCGATATCAATTTAAAAAATATTGCGGCAAGCGCGACTAATACCAAAGGCAGCACTAGTATCGGTGTAACCTGCACCAATGGTGCTGCCTACAACATTGGCTTAGCTCCCTCCAACGGTAACGTAAATGGTGCAGGCATTATGACTGGGACTATTCCTAACAGCGACGTGATACCTTATCAATTACAATCTACTGATGGAACAGCATGGGGTAATACTCTTCCTGCTGAAAGCATAAAAAATGGCGTGGCTGATAAAGGCACTGGAGTAAATCAATCACATATTGTGCATGTTGTCGTACCCAGTGCCGACTTCAAGCCTGATGACTACTCTGACATCGTAAACATTAGCGTCAATTACTGATAACTTTTATTTTGGGGCTGTAGTAGATAAGGATTAAATATCACACTGTACCTCTTCACCGTACCAAAATTATAGTTTCAAGCGACTTAATCTCAGCGCGTTGCCAATCACCGATACTGAAGAAAGACTCATAGCTGCTGCCGCTATCATAGGACTAAGAAGAAGCCCAAACACAGGATATAGCACGCCAGCAGCAATCGGTACACCAAGTGCGTTGTAGATGAAGGCGAAGAACAGATTCTGTCTGATATTACGCATGGTGGCGTGGCTCAGCTTATGGGCTTTGGCAATACCCATTAAGTCGCCTTTTAGCAAGGTAATCCCTGCACTCTCCATCGCCACATCAGTACCGGTACCCATAGCGATACCGACATTCGCTTGCGCTAGTGCGGGCGCGTCGTTGATGCCATCCCCTGCCATCGCCACCAATTTACCGCTGTCTTGCATCTCTTTGACGATGCGGTTTTTATCCTCTGGTGAGACGTCGGCATGGACTTCATCGATACCTAATTTATTGGCGACTGCCTGCGCAGTTTTTTCGTTATCACCCGTTAGCATGACGACTTTTAGTCCCGCGTCATGAAGCAGTGAAATAGCCTCCTTGGTGCTTGGTTTAATAGGGTCAGCAACTGAAATAATACCAGCCGCTTTACCATCTATAGCCACAAACATGACCGTTTCACCATCCTTTCTACGGACGTCAGCTTTAGTAGACAAATCCTGATCGAAGCTGTTTAAACGCTCCATAAGCTTTGAGTTACCGATAGCGACTTGTTTGCCGTTGACCACAGCCTGTACGCCCTCGCCAGTCGTTGAATTAAAATCACTAGCCTTGGGGATAGTAAGTGATCTATCTTGAGCCGCTCTCACGATAGCTTCTGCTAAAGGATGCTCACT
>DAIPIF010000358.1:0-1694 GCA_036770925.1 Psychrobacter sp. | reverse complement strand
AATAAGTGCCGCTGGGACTAATATTAGCTTATTAACAAAAGAACCTTTGGCGACCGCCCACACCACTGGTAGCTCGCGGTTAGCCTTGACCCCCGTGACTTGCTCTGCGTTTAGCGCCAAATCATCGCCCAGCACCCCCGCGGTTTTTTTGGCTGCGACTTTGGTCATGACGGAGACGTCATCCAATATCACACTGATATCATCGAGTAGGGTTAATAAACTGGCACCTGCCATGTGGGCTCCTTAGCGCAATCATTGAAGTTAGTGATTGGAATAAATACTATTAAAGGGACATATATAAAGAATTCATATAAATTTTTAGCAAAAACAATGCCGTTAGCAGTAGACTATCTGATCGAACATCACAATCAAACATCATAACCAGATATTGTGGCTCAGCACGGTAGCTAAACATTGATATTAACTAGCCAAGCTTTGATATTACATAGTACAAATGTATCTTGTTTTTTGAATTTAGGTTTATAAACGTTATGTTTTTCAACACCGCGATGACGTCATTTTAGATATCATCAGCCCTAAATATAACGGACACAACAACTACTATGTGCCACGTGCTGATGGTGTTTATTTAGCACCGCATCTGTCGGCGGCGGTACAACACGCCAGGAAAGCGCCATCATAGAAGTATATGAAATCGCCGTACCTGACTATCGCTAGGCCTGCTCAGCGATGGCTATTATTTATCATAAATATGTTAAGATAGACGGCATTATCAAGTGGGGACGCTTCTTACTTGAGAGAAAAACCCCTTTATATTGAACCTTTTAACTTTCATTGATAAGCGCTACATCCACGACCACAGTCTGGCATTATGCCGACGCATTTATGATTAGGCGCAATGCCTACAGGAAACTTATATGTCATCCTCCATCACCCAAAAAGCCCACGCTGTCATTGGATTTCGCAAAACCCGCCTATCACGCTTTATGATGGGGGCGTTATTGGTCGCCATTGCTGCTGGCTGCTCAAACAATGCCGCCGATGCCACCAGCAACACCGGCGTGGTCAATAGCACTCAGGCAAATACCAAGACGGTATCGGCAGCGAGTGATGCAGCGGTGGTCAGCGCGTTGCAAGAAAACCTCAAAGCCTCGGGGATTGAGGAGACTATCCTCTCAGCCGTACCGACAGATATGGACGGTATCTATTGGGCGACCGCTGAAGGACTGCCGTCTTTTTTTACGGATAAGTCGGGCAAGCACATCATTCAAGGTCAGATCATCGCGGTCGGTGACGGCGCGCCGGTCGATATCAGCGCCGCATTGGTGGCCAATACCGCCCAAAAAACATTGCAAGCGGTCGATAAAGACGAGCTGATTATTTACCCAGCCAAGGGTGAGACCAAAGCGGTGGTCTACTCGTTTACCGATGCCGACTGCCCTTATTGCACCAAGCTGCATGAAGAGATGGCTGATATCAATGCGCGCGGCATCGAAGTCCGTTATTTGGCGTGGCCTCGTAGCCAAGCATCGGTACCCAAAATGGAGGCAATATGGTGCAGCCAAGATCGCCATGCCGCTATGAATCAAGCAAAAATGGGCGCCAACGTGCAAGCGCCTAGTTGCGAAAACCCAGTCGCAGCGCATATGGCACTAGGCGCAAGATTGGGCGTGCGCGGTACGCCAGCTATCTTTACCGAGTCTGGCCAACAAATCGGCGGCTATCTACCCGCG
>DAIPIF010000357.1:0-1703 GCA_036770925.1 Psychrobacter sp. | reverse complement strand
TACCGCGTATGGCTAAGGGTAAATCTAAGGTACGTAATTTTTGGGCGAGTAGCGGGTCATCAATAGCTTGCTTTTGACTTAAGTAAAGCGCCTCTTTTGCGCCGATATAAGGCTGCCGCCGCTGCCACGCTGCCATATCAAGTTTCATCCGCGGCAATTGCCATAATTCGCCACGGTAATAAACGACATATAATCGGCGTTCAGGATGAACAAAAATAGCATCAATAGGGCGCAGTAGCATAGGATGAATGTTATCTCATGGTTGATAATAAATTATGTAAAAATAAAAATGAGCGCATTATTTCAATATTTCAATCTTAAAGCTCATAAATCTTAAAGCCGATTAAAATAAACCGCAGATGAATCAATACGACAGCAGTTGTCGTAAGTTATCTGCTGTTGACTTGATTTGCTAGTAAAGCGCCATCATCAATGGCACACTATTACAGCTTTACCATCTTAGCAGAAAATCGAAACCGACACGACTTTATCACGATAATGACTATTATAATCAGATTCTATCTATGTTTACCATTATTCAATCGCACCGTACCGAACGTTTGGTGGATGAGCTATTAAAGGCTTATCGCGCCAAAGACTTGCCTATTTTTGCAGAATTTATCGTCATTGTACCCTCGATGGTGCTCGGTGAGTGGCTCGATAAATCTATTGCCAGCCAAGCGGGTATCAGCACTTTAGTGACTACGACTTTTTGGGGTCAGTATCAATGGACACTGATGCAAAAGGTATTGGCTGAATATAATGTCATGCTTGCGATGCAGCAGCGAGAAGACGAGATAATCACCGTGCCCGAGGTGGCGGTATTAACCAATTCAGTGATGCAATGGCGATTGTTTGGTTATTTTACCTATTATCAAGCGCAAATTATGGGCGATGATACGCACCCTTTATATCCTTTATTATCGACGCTGCTCGATGAGTCGGCAGATCGCAGTCAGCAAGATGTGCGTTTGTGGTCATTAGCGACGGACTTTGCGCGGGTCTTTAATCGTTATTTGACCCATCGTGAGAATTGGCTCACGTTATGGTCACAGAATAAAGCGGTCGATATTGAGGCGCTGATTGCAGAAAAAGATGCGCTAACAGTGACATTTGATCAGCATGCTGAGGTGACACCTGACTGGTTGGTTGCGCATTATATGGAGCTTGAGGTGGCACAGCGGCATTTATGGCGGCTGCTATTTGCGGCAGTGTATGAGCACCGTGCTATGATTGAGACACGCTTTTGGCAAGTGATGGCAGGAAGCGATAGCCGTGCGCTGATAGCGACTGCAGATATTTTACCTCAGCAATTGCATATTTTTACGATTCAGCAATTACCACAAAACGAGCTGAATTTTTTACAAAAGCTCTCACAATATATTGATATCACTCTGCTGCATTATAATCCCTCGCAGCTGTTTTGGGCCGATATTGTCGATAAGCAGTGGTTGCAGCGTCAGCAAGTGATTAATCCACAAAGCGTGTTTTTGCGTGATTATGGACATACCTTATTATCACGTTTAGGCAAGCAGTCGCGGGAGACTTTTGCGATGCTGGCAAGCCTATCGGGTAATGAGCATCAGGACGATTTTAAATTAGATTGGCAAGATAAGTTTGAGACTGCGCATTTTGAGAGTACCGATGAGCGTCCGTTAAGTTTGCTTGCGCACTTGCAGCATGATGTCTTGATGCTCGATGAA
>DAIPIF010000356.1:0-1704 GCA_036770925.1 Psychrobacter sp. | reverse complement strand
GCAGCATGATGTGTTGATGCTGGATGAAAGTGCGACGCCACAAGCGGCAGCGGCGCGTTTGAGTGCGGCGCTTGGGTCAAATCTGCAGCAGGATATAACAGCTAATGAAAATAGCCTAAGTAATGATAATAATAATCAATCATCATACAACGAATCATCAATAGCGCTAAAAGAAGATGTTTACAGTGATAAAGCTTTAGAGAACAAACACTTTGAGCACGCACGGCACTGGCAGTTATCGCAACATGACCATAGTCTCAGTATTCACTCCTGTCATACGTTGCAGCGTCAGTTAGAGGTGCTGCGCGCGATGATTGGGCGCTGGCTCAATGATAAAAATAGTGATGGCAGTACGCGGCATTTATCCGATATCGTGGTGATGCTTCCTGATGTTGAGCGTCATTATGATTTGATTACCTCCGTATTTGTCAGTGGCGAGGGGCAAGATGGTTTAACGCTGCCGGCTAAAGTAACGGGGGTGGTTGATAAATCTATTCGGCAACTGTGGGAGGCAATTAGGGGGTTTTATCGTTTACTAGGTAGTGATACTGCGCGTTTTGAGGCGGCTGAAGTACTGGATTGGCTGATGCTGCCGCCACTCTATGAGAGCTTAGGTTTGACGCATGAGCAGATGAGCCGCGCTTGTGATTTACTGGATGAGGCGGGATTTGTCCGCGGTTTTGATGAGGCGCATTTACAGCAGACGCTCGATAGCACCGACTATGATTATCGCTTTAGCTTCGCTTATGCGCTTGACCAAATGGCGCTCGGCTTGCTGATGCCGCAGGCGGGTATGAGCGATTGTTTATATCCTGATCATTGGCAAGCAGATGCTTTGCCTGAAAAGACCATTCCGATAGCCGCCATTAGCCTTGCTGATGCGCCCATTATTGAAGCACTTTGCCGTATCTATACCGGTCTTAATAACTGTCGTTATGAATATACCGCTCATTATAAGGCGGAGCAATGGCTTGAGCGTATTGAAAATCAGGTGATTCATACCTATTTTGGTCCCCTTGACCAAACTCGTCCGATGCGGGCTATTTTTAATGCGATGAATGGCTTTAAAAGTAGTTTGCGTGCCAATAGCCACTATCAGCGCTATCATAATCATAATCATAATCATAATCATAGCCATGCCAGTGACAGCGCTAAAAATGAGCGCGCACAAGTTGAGGCGCAGCTGTCACAAGTAGGTACATTACCGCTTAAGCTGAGCTTTATGCTCGGTAGTATCGAGGATGAGCTTGAGAGCCAACAAGTCAGTGCTGAGCCAACAGGAGTGATTACCTTTGGGCGTTTTGGTGCCCTGCGCAACGTGCCCTTTGGCTTAGTGGTGATGCTCAATATGGACTTGTCCGAATTTCCCAAGCGTGACCGTGATAATCGCTATGATTTGATGAAATCAGGCTTAGCGCAGCGCGGCGATAGATTCAGTGAAGACGATGATAATGGCGCATTTTTGGACGCGCTATTATGCGCCCGTGATGCGTGTTGGATTTTTTATAATGGTCAGCGTTTGACCGATACCCATGAGCATCTACCTGCCAATCCGGTGAGCGAGTTATTGCAGTTTTTGCAAGGGGAGGTGCAGTGGCAATGGCAGCCTTTGATGGAGGCGCAAAAGTCGCTCAAAGGTAGCGCAAATACTCCAAACGATGCCACCGATTTAAGCGCCCAAGTCCAGCGTTATTTACCCAAATT
>DAIPIF010000355.1:0-1704 GCA_036770925.1 Psychrobacter sp. | reverse complement strand
TTATGCCGGCGTCTATGAGATGGCGTTTGGGTTATCATCGTTTATTTAGCGTTTGTGCGGATGCCGAGACGGGTTTTGGGCACATGGGTTATAACGGTTCGGTGGCGTGGTGTGACCCGAGTCGCCAATTATCCTTTGCCTTTGTGCATAATTTTGATGTGACTATGCTAAATGATATTCGCCAATTTGCGCTCAGTGAGGCGCTGATAAAAATGCTTGATGATAGCATTCATTAACAATGAGCTTGAAGCGATAACAGTGTTAACAGACAAAAAAACCAGCATCTCAATGCTGGTTTTTTATTTGAATTTAAAACTAAACTCATTATAAAATGCGCTCTAACTTAGCGCTCAACTTGGCTGACATCACGTACCGCGCCAGTATCGGCACTGGTAGTCATTGCCGCATAGGCACGCAGAGCAGGAGATACATGACGCTCACGGCTCACAGGCTTCCAAGCTTTGCTGCCACGTGCTTCCATAGCTTGGCGGCGAGCGGCTAAATCTGCATCACTAACTTGCATATTAATCGTACGGTTAGGGATGTCAATATGGATGGTATCACCTTCCTCAACTAAACCAATCGCCCCGCCTTCAGCCGCTTCAGGGCTGGCATGACCAATGGATAAGCCTGAAGTACCACCAGAGAAACGACCGTCGGTGAGTAGGGCGCACTCTTTACCTAAGCCTTTTGACTTGAGATAAGTGGTTGGATATAGCATCTCTTGCATGCCAGGACCGCCTTTGGGTCCCTCGAAACGGATAATCACCACATCGCCTGCGACAATTTTATCCTCAAGGACAGCGGCTACGGCATCGTCTTGGGATTCAAAGATACGCGCGCGTCCCGTAAAGGTTAAGATGCTTTCATCGACGCCTGCGGTTTTGACGACGCAGCCGCGCTCGGCGATATTACCGTAAAGTACCGCCAGACCGCCATCGGTGGAGTAGGCGTGTTTGACGCTACGGATACAACCTGACTCGCGGTTGACGTCGAGGTTTGACCACTCTTTTGATTGTGAAAATGCTTGCGTGGTACGCACGCCACCAGGGGCTGCGATATAACGCGCGCGTGCCTCAGTATTATCAGGGTTCATGATATCCCATTTATCGATAGCCTCGCGCATGGAGGCGCTATGAATGGTTGGGATATCAGTAGTCAATAAGTCAGCTCGGTCAAGCTCGGCAAGCAGCGCCATCACGCCACCTGCACGGTGTACATCTTCCATATGGTACTTTTGCGAAGCGGGCGCTACTTTTGATAGACAAGGTACGCGGCGACTTAAACGGTCGATATCCGCCATTTTAAAATCAACTTCTGCCTCATTTGCTGCCGCCAACAGGTGCAAAATAGTATTGGTTGAGCCGCCCATGGCAATATCGAGGCTCATCGCATTTTCAAACGCCGCTTTGGTCGCAATTGAGCGTGGCAATACCGAATCATCATCTTGCTCATAGCGGCGTTTGGCTAACTCGACAATGGTACGTCCGGCTTCCAAAAACAGCTCACGACGTAGCGAGTGCGTGGCAAGCAGCGAGCCATTACCCGGTAGTGATAAACCTAAGGCTTCGGTTAAACAGTTCATCGAGTTGGCGGTAAACATCCCTGAGCATGAGCCGCAAGTTGGGCAGGCTGAGCTTTCAATCGCTAAGACATCTTCATCGCTGATGCTATCATCAGCGGCATCCATCATCGCATCGACGA
>DAIPIF010000354.1:0-1707 GCA_036770925.1 Psychrobacter sp. | reverse complement strand
ATAAAACCGCATAGTAATTAACTGCTATGCGGTTTTATTGTTTTTGGTATTTATGATTCACCCGTTATGAGTCACTATAAAAAAGCGTTCGATGCTATTTCTGCAACAGAAGTTAATAAAAACAAGCGTTACTAAAAGTAAGACCATAAAAAACCGCATGATATGACTCAATGCGGTTTTAGCGTTTTAGTACTACTGTTTAAGATAACAGCATCCCTAGTGATTACTCATCATGCGCACGATGCCAATCGTCGACTTGGCGCTCAGCTTCATCTTTTGAATGACCATAACGCTCTTGTACGCGTCCTACTAATTTATCGCGGCTGCCTTCGATGTGCAATAAATCATCATCGGTCAAGTCAGCCCATTGTTGTTTTACGGCACCTTTAAGTTGGTTCCAGTCGCCTTTTAGAGTATGTTTATTCATCACTATATTCCTTATAGTTGTGAGTGATTTGCGTTATTTTATCAACGCTATTATCATTATATGGTGAACAGCAACGGTGTTGCCTGCTGTTACTCTCTAATATAAGGGCTTAGGATTACCTTGTCTGTATAACCAATGTTTATAGTGTTACTTCATAGTGGTGATTGGCAGGGTTATGTTATCGAGCCCTTATTTATGTTAATGTTATTTTCTAAGCTGACGGCTGCTCATGACTATAAAATGACTGGCTATAAACCGACAAAATCAAAGTCTATCGCCGGCATCTCACCTTGTATCAATACGCTCAGCGCCTTGGCTGAGCCGCAAGCATGTGTCCAGCCTAGGGTGCCATGACCGCTGTTGAGCCATAAATTATCAAAAGTAGCGGCGGTATTTTGGCTACCGTGGCGCACTTGACCGCGATGGGCGCGTCCAATCAGCGGTACATTTGAGGGCGTCATTGGGCGCAAGCCTGTCCAATATTGCACAGAATTGGCGATGATGCCTTTGGGGAATAATTGCTGCACGCGCTGAGTAATGGCGTGGCAACGAGTTTCATTTAAATCCGTGCTATAACCGTTAAATTCTGCCGTGCCCGCGACGCGTAATTTATCGCCAAGGCGTGAGGTGACTAATTTAAACTCATCATCAATCAGGCTAATAAAAGGCGCTAAATGTGGGGCGCGTGGATTGACCTGATAAGTGGCAGAGTAGCCTTTGGCAGGAAAAATAGGCAGATGAATATTGAGCGGTTTCATCAGGGCGACGCTATAACTGCCCAGCGCTAATACCTGACTATCGGCACTGAAGGTCTGGGCGTTTTCGCCTTTAGGTCGAATGGTGATGCTGTGTACATGCGGGCGCTTCGAGTGCACATCCGCATTTAATGCCAAAATCTCGGTATCATACAAAAACTGTACGCCCGCCTCCACGCAGCGCGCGGCTAATTGCTGGGTAAATAGATGGGCATTACCCGATTCGTCACGGCTGGTATAGGTTGCGCCTTTGAGCTGATGGGCGATGGGATATAGTGCAGGCTCTAAGCTTGCGGCAGTATTAATATCGATAAAGTGGCGCTCAACGCCCAACGCTTGCATGCGTTCGGTGGGTGCTTGCGCCGCATCAAACTCTGCCTGATTGGTATAAAAATGCATGATACCGCGCGTTTGCTGCTCATACTGAATATCGATATCGGCGCGCAGTTGTTGCAATGCCGCTCGTGAATACAGTCCTAAGCGTACCATTTGCACCAAATTGGCATCGGCTTTATCAGCGCGGCA
>DAIPIF010000353.1:0-1717 GCA_036770925.1 Psychrobacter sp. | reverse complement strand
GATAACTTCGACCGTAAAGGTGAGGCGTGGAGTAGCGAGGACGAAGCAGCATTTAAAGCGCCGATTCTCGATATGTACGAAGAGCAAGGTCATCCCTATTATGCAACCGCTCGTCTTTGGGATGATGGGGTGATTGATCCTGCGGATACCCGTCATGTACTGGCATTAGGACTCAGCGCTGCCTATAACGCACCGATTGAAGAGACAACCTTTGGGGTCTTTAGAATGTAGCATCGACTGAAAGTTTGATTAAGTATCTTTTAATCAAGTAGCTTGTCATTCATTATCTACAAAAAGATACCGACATAAAAACATAGAGAAAGTTATGAAAAAAGACAGTGATAAAAAGTCTACAAACTATAAAAGCTTACTAGTCGATATCGAGCAACATGTTGCTACGGTAACCTTGAATCGTCCTGAGATACGTAATGCCTTTAACGATGAGATGATTGCTGAGCTGACGGCGGTTTTTGATAAGCTTGGCGCTGATGAGACGGTACGTGTCATCGTTCTAGCCGCTGCGGGTAAAGCGTTTTGTGCCGGTGCCGATTTGAATTGGATGCGCGCCATGGCAGATTATAGCTATGCAGAAAACCTAGCGGATGCCGATAAGCTGGCACAAATGCTGAAGACTATTTATGAGTGTCCTAAGCCGACGATTGCCGCTATTCAAGGTGACGTCTATGCAGGTGGTATGGGTTTAGTGGCGGTCTGTGATATCGCCATTTCAGTTAAGATGGCTAGCTTTTGTTTGAGTGAAGTGCGTTTAGGTTTAGCCCCTGCCACGATTAGCCCATATGTCATACGAGCGCTAGGGGCGAGAGCGTCACAGCGTTATTTCCTCAGTGCTGAAGTTTTTGATGCCAAAAAAGCACGTCAGTTGGGCTTTGTCCATGAGCGTGTGAATGAGGATATGCTTGCAGATACGATTGCTGCGCTCTGCTCTAAGCTGGTCAAAAATAGCCCTGATGCGGTGAAGACCTGCAAGCGTTTATTACATGAAGTAGCAGGTACGCCCATTAGTGATGCATTGATTGCCGATACGGTGAAAGGCATCGCTGATATCCGCTCATCAGAACAAGGCAAGGAAGGGGTACAAGCCTTTTTGCAAAAACGCAAACCTAATTGGCTGAGCGCAGAGTGACCCTAAAGAGATTTTTGCTAAATGAGCACTACACGAAGCATAAAGCCGGTTTAAATTAATACCGTCACACGTCAATATCAGCCTATATTTTTATTATTGATTAATGTTAAAAACAATAAAAATGACAAGATACAGGGATCGTTATGTTTACTAAAATTTTAATTGCCAACCGTGGTGAAATCGCCTGCCGTGTTGCCGCCACTGCCAAACGTCTGGGTGTCAATACCGTCGCTGTTTATTCTGATGCGGATCGCGGCGCTAAACATGTCGCTGTCTGTGATGAAGCGATTTATCTGGGTGGTTCAGCACCCAAAGACAGCTATCTAAAAGGCGACGCTATCATTGCGATTGCGCTTGAGGTTGGCGCGCAAGCGATTCACCCCGGTTATGGGTTTTTAAGTGAAAACGCGGACTTTGCCCAAGCTTGCCAAGATGCAGGACTGGTGTTTATCGGTCCCTCCGCTGACGCTATTCGTGCGATGGGCGGCAAGTCTGAGTCCAAGCGCTTGATGGAAGCGGCTGGCGTGCCACTGATACCGGGTTATCATGGTGACAATCAAGATGCCGAGTTTT
>DAIPIF010000352.1:0-1723 GCA_036770925.1 Psychrobacter sp. | reverse complement strand
GATAGCAAGCACTCCGACGAGTGTTGCGGTCGCCAGTGGCGATTTAGAAATAATGTTTTTCATATAAGGTATCCTATACTTTATGTGACTCATGATTATGCTGCGGGTGGCGCTAGGCTAGTCTGAATTTTAGTATTCTACACCACTTCGATAATACACGATTTATAATCCCAATGCCGAGAGCTTATCAAGAGCGCTCGTTGGGGTATGAGGTAATTTAACTGGTGATACACTGATATATCCTGCGCTGATCGCTTGATAATCAGTGCTATTATATGGACTGTTATTGTCGTGAGCGCTGTTATTGTTAGATATAAAGCGCCCATTAGGATTTTGTGCATCATCGCCTGCTGCGAGCGGCGTATCACTTTTATATAAACTGAGCCAATAAGCATCGCGACCACGTGGGTCAACGGTATGATGCACCGGCTTGGCAATACGATGATGTCCTAAACGAGTGATTTTGCGTCCTTTAATCTCAGAAGCCGTGGCGACAGGTGGAATATTAACGTTTAAGACATGATATGGCAATTGCTGCATGGTGTCTAAAATAGAGCTTTCGGTTACCAGATTAACGATTTCTGCCGCTGCTATTTTATAATGCTTTATCTGCTGCTCATCACAAGTTATCTTACCGCTGACCAAGGAGGTTGCCATGGCTGGCACGCCAAATAATTGCGCAGTAAGCGCGGCACCAAAAGTGCCCGAATACATCACATCCTGACCCAAGTTAGCCCCAGAATTAATCCCAGTAATCACCCAATCAAAGCGCTTGTGTTGGCACAACTCTTGTAAACCCAAAAACACACAGTCTGCAGGCGTACCATTTACCACGATAAACCCTGAGGGCAACTGCTGGGTATATAAAGGCTGCGAGATATGTAGCGCACTTGCGCAGCCACTTTGCTCAGCATGCGGCGCTATCACCACCACCTCGCCAATGGCTGCCAAAGCCTCATGCAACGCTAGCAATCCTGGTGCATGTATGCCATCATCATTACTAATTAAAAATCTCATAACCACTCATTAACTTAATATTATCACTATTTTTTGAGGTTAAAATCCTTGATATTGCTATCAATTTTTATGACCCGCCCTAACTTTGAGGGCGATTATACCTGAATACGGCAGCCTCATAAACTAGCCCTTAAACAGCACCGCTTCACAATCAAAACGCTAATGATGAGTATCAAGCCGACTTTTTACCACTCTAAGCGCTGATGGCTAAGTGCTGATAATTTTCTAAAAGACTGTCACAATCAGCAACAATTGATAACATGATTCTCTTACTTATTTATACTGAGGTGATTTTGGATGCGATAGCGCCGCTATGTTTCTATAAACGGCATTCAGCTCACAAGACATCTACAGATAATTGAACATTTTATGTGACTTTTGAGCCCTTTACGATTACCATAACCCCATCGAATAATGCAAAGTGAGTGTGATACCGAATGAACAATCAATCGATATTATCTATAACTGCTGTTATAACAAAAAATATCTCTAAAGTTGCGATCACAGGTTTAATAGCTTCTGCTGCCCTGCTCGCCCAAACGGCTAATGCCGTCGATGATGGCACGACGACTATTCCCGTTGACTTATCGGGAATGAATGTCACCAAACATGAAATTGCCGTGATGCAAGTGTTGTCTGAAATATGTCCGCAGATGCTCAGTGCCAATAAAAAACAGCGCTTTTTTAAGTCTTACAACATGCAGTT